>CAZMWO010000040.1:0-14814 GCA_964569565.1 uncultured bacterium
TTTGTCAAAGTTGAATTTGTAGTTATTAAAGCCTCAATATAGGGCGCAGGCGGGTATCTCAAAACCACAAGCTTGTGAGCCGAGCACAAAAGTTTCATTGTTTGCTGAAAAGCGCTTTCGTTATTGAAGCTATGATGTGATTGCCATGTCATAAGAATATTGAATGGCAGCGCGCGGCAAAATCTAGTATAATGCGTTCGAAATTATCTGCCCTAAACTATTCACTGTGAGGTTCTCAGATGAAGAAAGCCACAGCGTTCATAATGCTGATTCTCTCTATTGCCGCGGCCGCGGGCGTTTATATTGTATACCGCGACGACATTTCACCGACGTTGGCCGAGGTCGAACCGGCCCTGACCATCTGCAAAGGCCTGATTGCCGAACAGTGGCACATGCCACTGCTTGCCGCTATTGCGCTTTTCTGGCTGCTTAGCCTGCTGATGTCGCTTGCCGTTCTGTTTGAGCGGAAAAAGGTCGCCGAAATCACTGCCGAAAAGCCGCCGGTTGCCGTAGAGGCGCCGCCACAGGATGACGAAACGAAAAAACAGCTCGAGCTGCTGCGTCAGCAGCTGAACGAAACCGAGAAGACAATGGGCGAAACCCGCGACCGGGCCAATCAGCTGCTCAGCCAGAACGAAAATCTCAAAAGCCAGCTCGAAAAATTCTCGGTAAGCAGTAGCGAAAAAGACGAACTGGCCGGGCTGAGAAGCGAAATAGAGAAACTGCAGAGCACAGCAAAATCAAGAGCTGAAGCCGCAGAAAAGGCCGAAGCAGAACTGGCGAAGCTCAAAAGCGAACAGCAGAAAAGCAGCGAAGAATCTGCTGCTGCCCGCAACAAACTTGAAAACGGAAGCAAAGCTGCAAAAAAAGAGGCTGAAAAAGCTGCCAGCCAGCTTAAAAGCGCACAAAACGAGCTGAGCAGCAAAACCGATGAAATCGCTTCCCTGCGCAAACAGCTCGAAGAAACGAACGAGCAGCTAAAATCAGCGCAGGCTGACGCTCGCGGCGGCAAGAACGCGATTCCGCCGGCAGCATACCAGATTCTGTATATGTTCCAGAAAGAGGGCCGGCTCATCGACCTGCTCAAAGAAGACGTCAGCGGCTACGACGACGAGACTCTCGGCGGCGCGATCAGGCCTATTCACGAGGGTTGCCGCAAACTGCTCGAAGACCGTCTGATTCTCGAACCGGTTCTCAACGAAGAAGAGGGCAGTGAAGTCACGCTCGACGAAATCGACCCCGAGGCCATCAAGCTCTCGGGCAGCGTGCCGGCCAGCGGCCCGTATACCGGCGAACTCATTCATCGTGGCTGGCGGCTTAAAGAATGCAACCTGCCCGAACTCGTCTCTGGCTGGAAAGGCAACGTGATTGCCCCGGCCGAAATCGAAATTAGCTGAGGAGAACAGCCATGGCAAAACCAAAATATCTTGTAGGCATCGACCTCGGAACCACCAACATCGTAGTTACCCACACGCCGATCAGTTCGGCGGCTGAAGGAGCGCACCCTGAAATCAGCCTGATGCCGCTAGTGCAGGAACTCGCCAAAGGCGCAATCGAAAAGCTCGAAGTCATGCCCTCGTTCATTTTTGAACGCCTCAAAGAAAAGCCGGTGCTCGACTGGGACAGCGAATCTAAATTCATCATCGGCGAATACGCACGCGAACGCGGCGCTGATGTGCCTGACCGCCTGATTTCTTCGGCCAAATCCTGGCTGTGCAATACCCGTATTGACCGCACCCAGCCGGTTCTGCCGTGGAACTCACCCGAAGAGAACACCAAAGTTTCGCCGCTCACCGCCATGTCGATGTTTCTGCGGCACGTGCGTCATGCCTGGAACGAAGAATTCGGCAAAGACAAACTCGAAGACCAGAAGGTCGTAGTAACCATACCGGCCTCATTCGACGCAGCCGCCCGCGATCTGATCGTCGAAGCAGCCAGAATAGCCGAACTGCCCAATGTCACACTGCTCGAAGAACCTCAGGCCGCCTTTTATTCATGGATCTCGCAGGGCGACAAACCCTGGCGGCAGCAGGTTAAAAGAGGCGACGTCGTTCTCGTCGTCGATGTCGGCGGCGGCACCACCGACTTCAGCCTTATCGAAATCAGCGAAGCCGATGGCGACCTTGCGCTCGAGCGCGTGGCCGTAGGCAATCACATACTGCTCGGCGGCGATAACATGGACCTGACTCTGGCCTACGTCGCCCGCAGCAAACTCGAAGAGAGTAAGAAAAAAATCACGCAGTGGCAGACCGTGCAGCTCAGCCACCAGTGCCGCAAAGCCAAAGAGATCCTGCTTAACGAAACAGACAAAGACTCGGTTCCGGTAGTTATCTCCGGCCGTGGCAGCAGCGTTATCGGTGGTTCGATGAAAACCAGCATAGAACGCGGCGATATCGAAAAGACGCTGATCGACGGCTTTTTCCCGTTCTGCGATATGAACGATGATCCGGTCGAAGACACCGAAGGCGGCGTGCGCGAAATCAGCCTGATGTATGCGGCCGACGCCGCGATAACACGCCATCTTGCCAGATTTCTGCGCAATCAGAATTCGAACGACAAGCAATACGGTTTTCCGCAGGCCATTCTGTTCAACGGCGGCGTTTTTCGATCTGAGATTTTCCGTAACCGGCTGATCGAAGTTATCAACAGCTGGCTTAACAGCGCCGGCAAAGAGCCGATAAAGGTTCTCGAAGGCATCGAACTTTCGCAGGCGGTAGCGCGTGGCGCCACCTATTACGGCATTGCCCGCGAAGGCAAAGGTATCAGAATCCGCGGCGGCGTTTCGCAGGCCTATTATCTCGGCATCGAATCTTCGCTGCCGGCGGTTCCCGGCTTCAAGCCGCCGCTCAAAGCGCTTTGCGTTGCCAAACAGGGCACCGAAGAAGGCACCACCAAAGATGTGCCCGGCCGCACTTTCGGGCTGGTCATAGGCAAGACCGCCGAATTCAAATTCTTCAAATCCAACTGTCGCCGCGATGACGAATTCGCACAGATGATCGACGAGCTCGACGAAACCTTCGAAGATACGAGTTCTCTGATGATCGAACTGCCGGCCTACGAAGGCATGAAAGCCGGCGATCTCGTCGATGTCGGCCTGCAGGTAGCGATAACCGAAATCGGCACACTCGAGATTTTCTGTCTGGCCAGATCCGGCAATCACCGCTGGAAACTTGAATTCAACGTCAGGGATGCCATCAAGTAATGAGCAAAGCCGGTGCAGCTGACAGTCGTTTCATTATCGGCATAGATCTGGGCACAACCCAGTGCGCCCTGTCTTACGTCGATCTCGAAGATAAAACACTGAAAGTTCGCAACCTTGAAATTACCCAGCTGGTAAGCGGCGGGCAGCTCGAAAACCTGCCGACGCTGCCATCTGTGCTCTATCTCAGCGAAGAAGGTCGCGAGCTGAATCGCCCGGCCTGGATGGCGGATACACCGCACATCATAGGCGCTTACGCCAGAGAACTCGGCTATGAAGTGCCCGGTCGCTTCGTGCACAGCAGCAAATCATGGCTCTGCCATCCGCGGGCTGAGCGCCAGTCGCCGATACTGCCCTGGCAGAGTGAAATTGTCAACGACAAAATTTCGCCGGTACAGGCTGCCACCGAATTTCTGCGCTATCTCATGCACCTGTGGGACTCAACCATCGGCAACCGCGACGAGGCGTCAAAGTTTCTGCGCCAGAAGATCATCGTCACCGTACCTGCCTCATTCGATCCTTCAGCCCGCAATCTCACGCTCGAAGCAATCGAAAAGGCCGGCATAACTTCGGTTTCACTGATCGAAGAGCCGCAGGCGGCTTTTTACGATTATCTTCAGCGCAATCCGCGCAGCATGGTCGCTGAACTCAAGGGCATAGACACCGTTCTGGTCATTGACATCGGCGGCGGCACCACCGACTTCAGCCTGATCAGAATCGAATGGGCAGCTGGACGCGAACACCCTGAATTCACCCGTCTTGCTGTTGGCCCGCATCTATTGATCGGCGGCGACAACCTTGACCTGGCTCTGGCCAGATGTGCCGAAGCCGAATTCAAACATCGCGGCCGCAAACTGGCTGGCAAACAGTGGCTATCACTGCTTAACCAGAGCCATGTCGTCAAAGAACGCGTGCTTTCCGGCGAACAGAGCGGCGCCGTCAACTTTACGCTGGCCGGCGCCGGCAGCAAGGTTCTTGCCGGAGCAGCCAAAATCAGCATAGACAGCGAAAAAATCAGCCAGCTGCTGGTAGACGGATTCTTTCCGCTCATTGAAGCCGGCGAAAAACCCGATGAAGACAACAGTCTCGGCCTGTCGGAAGCCGGACTGCCGTTCACCCGTGATGCTGCGGTAACCCGCCATCTTGCCGCCTTTCTCAAAGACAACGAAGTCAACCCCGACGCCATTCTCTTCAACGGCGGCACCATGAAAGCCGACTGCCTGCGCGAACGTCTGTTCGAAGTGCTCAGTCTGTGGCGCGGCCGACCGCCGGCAATTCTCGATAACCCGCACCCGACTCTGGCAGTTGCCGCCGGCGCTGCTTATTACGGTCTGGTTTCTCTCGGCTTCGGGCAACGCATACAGAGCGGCAATCCGGTTTCGATTTACCTCGGCATCGGCACGGCAAAAAGTTCAACCTCTTCGCAACACGTGCCCGAACAACTGCTCTGTCTGCTGCCAAAAGGCAGTGAACCCGAACGTGACTATCACATCGCCGACAAAACCTTTGGCATCGACCTGAGCCGCGACTCAGCTTTTTACCTGTTTTACACGCCGTCACCGCCAAAGGCCGAAGAACACGGGCGACTGATCAGGTTCAATTCAAAAAAGTATCTGCCGCTGCCGCCATGTATCGTTAAAGCCCGCACCGGCAAAGGCGAAAAGCAGGTCGAGATTCATGCGCGACTGCGCGAAACCGGTTATCTGCAGGTATTCTGCCGCGAGACCGATGGCAGCTTTTCGCAGGAACTGCGCTTCGACCTCGGCGACAGCGAAAAAAGTGGCAGAGCCGCCTCTGAAGCGCCAGCCAAAAGACGGGTACCGATTACCAGCGCACAACTCAAGCAGATCGCAAAACTGCTTGACCAGGCTTTTGCGCAAAAGATTGAGTTCAACACAGTTTTCAAAGGGCTCGAAGAAATTCTTGGCTCCCCGCGTTCGAACTGGGATGCCGAAATGCTGCGCCAGTTGTTCGACCTGTTCATCGAGCGCGAAGAAGAATTCAGAACCTCACAGGGTTCGCTCGTACTCTGTTTCAGGCTGCTGGGTTTCTGCCTACGACCCGGTTACGGAGTTGCCGGTGACGTTGCCCGTGTCGATAAAATCTGGCAGATGGTAAATGAAGAATTTCCTTACGATAATCCTGAATTCTGGTCTGACTGGTGGGTTATGTGGAAGCGCATCGCGCCCGGCCTGTCGATCGAGCGCCAGGAAGCCCTCAAAAACCGCATTGAGCCGATTCTTTTTCCGACCCGCCGGCGCGATAAGAAAGAGCGCGAAATCGGCCAGCACGAGCGCAATCAACTGTGGCGGCTGCTCGGGCATCTCGAACGCCTGCCGGTTGCCGAAAAAGAGCGTATCGGCTGGTGGATAGCAAAAGCACCCCCAAGCTACGGCGTCGATAGTGTGGCTCTGCACGCTCTCGGTCGCATGGGTGCCCGCGAACTCGCTTATGCGCCAGACTCTGCCATGGTGCCGCAGGCGGTCGCCAATGGCTGGGCCGAACATCTGCTCAAAAAGGCGATTCCCGGCAATTCATACCTCGACTCGGCACTGCGCGAAATTGGCCGGAAAACAGGCGATCGTCTGGTTCAGATCGATGACCTGCTGCGCAAGGGCATTCTAGATGTTTTCAAAAAGAAGCTGCGCAAAAAGGCTTTCATTCAGCCGCTGCTCAAGGCCGCGCGTCTCGAAGACCGCGAACTGGCCGAAATTATCGGCGAAGCCCTGCCGTCAGGCTTTGTCTGGGTTAAAGACAGCTGACGTTTTAAGTCAGTTCACGCTGAATCAAACCCGGACAATTATTCGTGCTCGTGCTCAGCGAAGCGGTTCTCGTAATCGAGAAAGTCGATTACGCTTACGATTACGCGCACGAACACGGGCAATGTTCAGGCTTTAGGATCTTTACAGAGACAATTCTATTCATAATCATGGGGTATCAATCATTTTGAAATGCCTTTAGGCTGATCAGTTCATAAATCTGCACTGCCTGTTCTTTGCCCCTGATTTCGCTGAATGGCATCAGTTCGGCTTCGACAAAGCTTTCGATGTGTTTGAAAGTGCTGCCGGAAACGACGATTTTGGCGTGTCGCCCTTTTTTAGATGCCGTTTCGAGGCGCGAAGCCAGGTTGACTTCATCACCGATAACCGTCAGATCTTTGCGCCGGCTGCTGCCTACATCGCCAAGCAGAACGGTTCCGGTGCTGATGCCGACTCCGATATCAATGCCAGATTTACCCACAAATCTGCTGTTTTTCGCCAGTTCGCTGACGAACTGTCGCATGGCAAAAGCCGCTTTTACCGCGCTTATAGTGTGATGTTCCGGTTCGTTATGATGAAAAACCGCCATTACTGCATCACCGATGAACTTATCGACACGGCCGTGGTTGGCACGAATTATCGGCTCGACTCCACCAAAAAACTCGTTGAGCAGAGCAAAAACCTGTTCCGGGCTGTTCTTTTCACTGAGTCCGGTGAAGTTACGTATATCTGAAAAGAGCACGGTAACTTCGACCCGCCGGCCTTCACTCAATGAAGCATCGGCATGGTCCTGAATCGCTTCGAGCACCGAATCTGAAACATAGGCGCGCATCTTTTCGCGCTCACGCAGGCCGCGCACCATACCGTTAAAAGTCTCGCTCAGGCGGCCAAGCTCGTCGTTTCCCATATATGGCAGCGTAACGTTGAGGTTGCCGTTACCAACCTGCTGCGCGGCTATATCGATGCGACTGATCGGCCCGATCAGACTCGAGGTCAGCACCAGACTCAGAATTATGGCTCCGATAAGCGCGGCCGAAGCCAGACCGCTGATTACCATTTTTACGCTGTTGAGACGAGCTTCGATCGGCCGGGTCGAAGTCAGCAGACAGGGCGTAAAACTCTGCGTATACATTGAAGACAAGGGTCTGATCGCATAGATGTAGGATTCTTCTTCGATGGTTACCATGCCGTTTTCTTCGGCCTTAAGGCGATGCGCGCGCTCGAACACTTCGCGAAGCTTATACCAGAGCGGCGATTGTTCCGGAATACTCTTCTCTGCCTTGAAGTTGGAATAGAAAAACAGCTCGGCCGGCAGATCGCGCTTGTCAGTGTCAGCATGGTCGAGCGCCATGCGGTTCTGGGTAAATTCATCGTAAGCAAAACGCTTTTCCAGATAGTAATCCGGCAGCTGTATGAACAGGTTTCCGATTTTTTCTTCGATTTTGAGCATGATGCTCATGAAATACATGTGCGCGTTCTGAAAGACAAAATAGTTCAGATTGGTCGGTCGCGAAAAATCAAAAGTTGACCCGATGAGCTGCATATATTGTTCTACTTCTTCATCGATTGCAGCATCGACAACCGATGGCGGGCCACCCAGTTTAGAGTCGATTCTGACTATTTTTGCCGCGACCATTTCGAGCGATTTTTTCAGGGCGCCATCCATGGTTGTCCAGTTTGTCGTGACAAAACGGCCCTTTTCGTCGGTAATGATGTAGTGTTTGAACAAACCCTCTTCAGCGGCCGACTGCATTGCGGTTTCTACCAGATCATTGGTCAGCGGCGTTTTTATGCGACTTTTAAGATCTTCGTAGAGCCCGCCCTCGATCAGTCGAGGGGCATCGCGATATCGCAGTTCAAGAGCTTCAAAGCCGGCACGCATTTTTACCAGCGCCGATTCTTTGAGCCGGTTTTCTTCGTGGTAAGCAAAACTGTTGCCGATACTGACGAGGCTGACAATAGGCACCAGCATGGCAACCGCGAATATCGCAGTTATGCGCATGCGCAGCGACATGGCGAGGCTTTCCATGCGCATGACATTTGGCAGAATGATGCTGCTCAACACCAGAAACAGAAGTGCCACATACGAAAGGCGATACAGCAGGGCATCTCTGGTCTGCTGCAGCCCTGAAATATCAGCCAGCGATATGATTCTGACCATACTCCTGTCGTCTGCGACACTGGCACGGGCGAGATAGTTTTCGAATTCGAAAGAACTCTGGGTGCGTCCGACATAAGCGCTTAACAGGCGCTGCCAGAGGTTGTGGTCTTTTATTACAGGATCCTGAACAACAAGTGAGCGGTCGGAAATATTTACCGCGACAAGCGGGTGTGGCAGTCCTGAACGCGGTTTCGTGCGCCGGTAAATCATGCGTTTGAGCCAGAAATGTTCGGGAAATTTTTCCGGGTACAGCATGACCAGAAAGCCGCCGCGGATTTTTTCGGGAACATTGGTTTCACGATAAGATTCGACATCCATGTTCCACACGAAGTAACAGGGCTTGCCAAGCCAGCTCAGAAGCATGGGGTTGTCGAGAGACCATGAGACATGCTCGATTTTATGCTCACCCATCGCTTTCTGCAGTATGTTCATTGCAGCTGTCGACTGTCTGTCAAAAACAGGCTCTTTAAGCAGTTCCGCGCCACTGGCGATAAGGCGATGCTGCGCCATCAATCTGGTCATCATAAACTGCCAGTTGCGCTGGCCCAGCAGTATATGCCGCGATGGAATATCGAGCAGACGGCCGTTTTCGTCCCAGAACAGCCATTTACAGCTGTCTGGATACCAGGAATCGATTTGATCGACGAAAGAAGCTATTGTCTGTGGGCTTTTTGCAAGCAATTGCAGATCTTTAATCAATGCTGCGGCAAAGGTTTGAATCTGATGCTTCTCTGTCGAAAAAAGGCGGGCGCGCGCGCTTTGCAGATCAAGATCCTGCTTTGCCGTTTCCACCCCGGCGCGGTATTGTTCTTCGACCATGTTCGCGAGAGCCAGAAAGCCTACCAGAATCGGCAGTAAAACGACTGCGAAATACAGAAAAATATTGCGCAGTGTGAGAACTTTTCGTTCCAGCAGCATTTGCATACAGAGATTCTAACCGAAACTGCCTGATTTTTAAACTTTCTCTGGTCTGCCGGCCGAAATTGCATTATCCTCTGGCTCATAAACAATTTAATCGAGGCACCAATGCATGAAAAAATTCGATGCCAGAGACAACCAGCTTATTCTGGACCTGCTCTGTCTGCTGCCCCTGAAACTCTTTCTGCGACCAGAACCGGAGGGTGAGCGCCAGGCACGACTGGCGCTGATCTCAATCTGTTCTGCGGCCGAAACCTATGTAAACGACGAATTGCTGCGCCCGATCGTGGCAGGCCTTAAGCAGTCACTGACCGGGGCACTCAGCGAGCCTGAATTTGTGGCACTGGCCGATGATCCGGCGGTTCTCAGAGAATTGCTTGAAGCAGTAAACGAATTGTTGCAGACAAAAACCACCCCGGCGCGTCATAAAGCCGTCTGCAATTTTATTTATCGTTATGCCTACAAGCTGGCCGGCATGGCTGGCAAAGAGTTTGCGAACATCGGCCGCAACGTCTCGGCGGCAGACGCAGAAACCCTTTTATTGATCAAAGAAGTATTGAGGATCCAGGAGCAGAACTTATGACAAAAAAAGCGAATTTTGACCCGAAAGAATGGCATGACCTGATGTATTTTGCCTGTATTGGCGTGAGTTATAAATACAGCACACGCGATGTCCATTCGTTTGGCGACCTGATCGGTTTCATTCGCGAGATGATGTCGGTACAGACCTTTTTCAGCAAGGCCATGGAAAAATATGGCAAATACGAACTCATGCAGGATGTCATCAACGAAATGACCAACGCCTGCAAATCGCGCCAGGATCTATTGAGCGATGCCATGCAGAACTACAGCGATCTCGGCCCGGTAGTTGCGCGTGCTAATCAGATTCTGGCCGACCGCGCCACTGATGACGAAGCTCGTGCCATGCGCGCCTACACCTACGAACTGGCATTTGAAATCGCCAGCGCCGCCGGCGACGGCTTTTTAGGCACCGGCGAAAAAATCAGCCAGGCCGAAACCGAATTTCTGCACGAGCTCAAGCGCCACCTGCTCGACACCTGACCCGCCAGTTACAGGCAAAACAATAACCCTCGCGCAAAGCCGCAAAGACACAAAAAACAGCCCTTTAATTTTCGCAGGCCTTGAAAAATCGCCGGTACTCTGCTAAATTAACATCATTGCAGGAGTAGCTCAGTTGGTAGAGCATCAGCTTCCCAAGCTGAGGGTCGCGGGTTCGAACCCCGTTTCCTGCTTAGAATCAGGGAATCCGTCGAAAAATCGACGGATTCTTGTGTTTTAGAACTAACAGCGGGTGTGTCGATACTACATAACTGATATTCAACGCTGACAGCCACACATAAGACCTCATTAAATCTTGCATCAGCCGGGCAACTGTTATATCGTTCTATATAAACAACTGCTTTACTGTTTGTAGCGGCAGGTAAAATGAGTCGAGAGGCTGTGCATAAAAAATGAAAGCTGAATTTGCCAGTATCATTGCCAGAGCGTGGCGGCATGAGTAAAAAGCAGCTCTCTGAACGCGATATCTGCACCAAATTCATCACTCCGGCACTTGAGCGGGCCGGCTGGAACATCACTACCCAGGTGCGCGAAGAGTTTCCGATCACCAGCGGCCGCATCATCGTGCGCGGCAAAATGCATACACGCGGCAAAAACAAAAGGGCAGACTACGTTCTTTTTTACAAGCCCGGTATTCCGATTGCGGTAATCGAGGCCAAAGACAATAACCATTCGGTTGGCGACGGCATGCAGCAGGCGCTCGGCTATGCCGATATGCTGCAGGTGCCTTTCGTTTTCAGCAGTAATGGCGATGCCTTTCTGTTCCACAATGCTATGGCCAATACAGGTAAAACCGAACAGGAAATCGGTCTCGACGAGTTCCCTTCGCCCGACCACCTCTGGAATCTCTTCAAGAACGGCAAAACCATCAGCCCCGACCAGGAGGCCCTGATAACTCAGGACTACTACAGCGACGGCGGCAATAAATCACCTCGTTATTACCAGCTTCTGGCCATCAATAAGACCATCGAAGCCATAGCGCAGGGAAAAGATCGCATCCTGCTGGTCATGGCAACCGGCACTGGCAAGACGTTCACGGCTTTTCAAATCATCTGGCGCCTCTGGAAAGCAAAGGCGAAAAAACGCATTCTCTTTCTGGCCGACCGCAATGTGCTGGTTGATCAGACCATGACCAACGATTTCAAGCCTTTCGGCTCAGTGATGACCAAGATTAAGAATCGCCAGGTCAACAAATCCTTCGAAATATATCTATCGCTATATCAGGCTGTCACCGGCACCGAGGAAGAAAAGAATATTTACAAACAGTTCAGCCCCGGCTTTTTCGATCTGGTTGTCGTCGATGAGTGCCATCGCGGCAGCGCCGCCGAAGATTCGAACTGGCGCCAGATTCTCGAATACTTTTCGTCTGCGGCTCAAATTGGCCTGACCGCCACGCCGAAAGAAACAAAAGATGTGTCAAATATCGATTATTTCGGCGAGCCAATCTATACCTATTCCCTCAAACAGGGCATAGAAGACGGCTTTCTCGCACCCTACAAGGTTGTGCGCATCGATATCGACAAAGATCTCGAAGGCTGGCGCCCCAAAAAAGGCATGACCGACAAAAACGGCAACCTGATCGAAGACCGCATCTTCAACCTCAAAGATATGGACCGCTCTCTCGTTCTCGAAAAACGCACCGAGCTGGTTGCCGCCAAAATCAGCGATTTTTTGCGTAATACCGGCCGTTTCGATAAAACCATCGTTTTCTGCGACAACATCGACCATGCCGAGCGCATGCGCCAGGCTCTGGTTAACGAAAATGCCGATCTGGTCGCCGAAAATTCGAAGTATGTCATGCGTATTACCGGCGATAACGAAGAAGGCAAGGTCGAACTCGAAAATTTTATTTTTCCCGAATCACGCTACCCGGTTATCGCTACTACTTCAAAGCTGATGAGCACCGGCGTTGACGCGCAAACCTGCAAGCTGATCGTTCTCGACCAGCATATTCAGTCGATGACCGAATTCAAGCAGATAATCGGGCGTGGCACCCGCATCAATGAAGATTTCAACAAGTATTACTTCACGATCATGGACTTCAAAAAGGCCACCGAGCTCTTTGCCGACAAAGATTTCGACGGAGACCCGGTCGTCATCTATCAGCCCAAAAGCGGCGAATCGCCGGTGCCCCCTGATGAAAGCGACCCGGCTTACCCGGAAGGGGAAGAAAAAGATGGTAGAGGTGGCTGTAGTGAAGACGAAGAACACACGACTGGTGGCCCATTGCCCAAACCGGTAGAACCTAAAAAATATGTCGTAAACAATGTCGAAGTTAAAGTCCTGTCTGAGCGTGTGCAGTATTTCGACGCCAATGGCAAGTTGATCACTGAATCTTTAAAAGATTACACGCGCAAGACTCTGGCCCAGGAATTCACCAGCCTCGATGATTTTCTGAGCCGCTGGAACAGCGCCGAAAAGAAGAAAACCGTCATCGAAGAACTGGCGCGCGAAGGCGTGTTTTTCGAGGCGCTCGCCGAAGAAATCGGCAAAGACCTCGACCCGTTCGATATCGTCTGCCACGTCGCCTGGGATATGCCGCCACTGTCACGCAAAGAACGTGCCGAGAACGTTAAAAAGAAGAACTACTTCGCAAAGTATGGGGAAAAGGCCCGCCGCGTTCTCGCTGCCCTGCTCGACAAATACGCCGACGAAGGCGTGACGCATATCGAAGAAACCCGAATTCTGACGGTAGACCCGTTCAAGGAAATCGGCACCCCGGTCGAAATCATCAAGGATTTCGGCAGCCTCGAGAATTACCAGCAGGCAGTTAAAGAGCTCGAACAGGCTCTTTACTGCGCCTGATTCAACGGAGAAAACGCAATGTCTATAACCACCCTCATAAAAACGATTCAGGACATCATGCGCAAAGACGTCGGTGTCGACGGCGATGCCCAGAGAATCAGCCAGATGGCCTGGCTGCTGTTCCTCAAAATTTTCGACGACATGGAAACCGAATGGCAGTTGACCATCTCTGACTACAAATCGCCGTTGCCATCGAGGTTTCGCTGGTCGAGCTGGGCAAAGAACCCCGAAGGTATTACCGGAGAAGAATTGATCGACTTCGTCAATAACGATCTGTTTCCGGCTCTCAAGAAGCTGGCGACAACCGCCGGCGTTTCTGAACGCGGCAAGGTCGTCGGCAGTGTTTTTGAAGATGCTTACAACTACATGAAATCAGGAACCCTGCTGCGGCAGGTAATCAATACCATCGAGGTCGACTTTGATTTCAACTCATCTTCTGATCGCCATCTTTTCAATGATATCTACGAAAAGGTTCTCGCTGACCTGCAGTCTGCCGGCAATGCCGGCGAATATTACACGCCACGCGCCGTCACCCAGTTCATGGTAGACATGATCGATCCGCAGCTTGGCGAAAGCATTCTCGACCCGGCCTGCGGCACCGGCGGTTTTCTGACCAACGCCATCGCGCACCTGCAGAAGCAGACCAGAACACACGAAGATCGCAAAAAAATCGCCGAGAATATTATGGGCGTAGAGAAAAAGCCGATGCCGCACATGCTGGCCGTGACCAATGTCATGCTGCATGGTATCGATGTTCCGAGCAAAATCAAACACGACAACACTCTAACCAGGCCGCTTAAAGATTACGGCCCGCGTGACCGCGTCGATATCGTCATCACCAATCCGCCCTTTGGTGGCATGGAAGAAGACGGCATCGAGAAAAACTTTCAGAAAAAATACCAGACCCGCGAAACCGCCGATTTGTTCATGGCGCTGATCATGCACCTGCTCAAGCCTGATCTCGGGCGCGCCGCTGTCGTTCTTCCCGATGGTTTTCTGTTCGGCGAAGGGGTTAAGACCACGCTCAAGCGCGAGCTTCTCGAAGAATTCAATCTGCATACGATCGTGCGCCTGCCCAAGGGTGTTTTCAGCCCCTATACCGGCATCAACACCAACATTCTCTTTTTTGAAAAGGGAAAACCGACGAAGCATGTCTGGTTTTTCGAGCACCCCTACCCGGAAGGCTACAAGTCATATTCACGCTCAAAGCCGCTGACCATTCAGGAATTCGACCGCGAAAAAGCCTGGTGGAACAAGCGCAAGACCACCGAGCACGCCTGGAAGGTGCCGGTAGAAGAAATCGTCGCCCGCAATTACAATCTCGACTGCAAAAACCCGCACGTAATCGAAGTCAATCACCGTGACCCCGAAGAACTGATGGCCGATTACCAGAAGATCGTCGCGCAGCTCAAAGCCGCACAGCAGGCCCTTAAATCAGAGCTGATCGCCTGCCTGGGAGACAGTAAAGTCAATGGGCAATAAGCAATCAAAGAATAAAGAAGTGGCAATCATCCGATCTTCTGCTTCCGAATACCTTACTTTTATTGCGGCAAGCGGTAAAAGTGGCGTCGAAGTTGTCTATGCCGATGAAAACATCTGGTTAACGCAGAAAATGATGGGGGTTCTTTATAATGTTGAAACGCACACAATCAATTACCATCTGAAAAAGGTCTTTGCTGACAGCGAGCTCGAAGAAGAGTCAGTTATTCGAAATTTTCGAATAACTGCCGCAGACGGGAAAAACTATGATACCAGACATTACGACCTGACTGCCATCATCGCCGTCGGCTACAAGGTCAACTCCGAGCGGGCCGTCCAGTTCCGCAAGTGGGCGAGTGCGATCATCCAGGAGTACACCATCAAGGGCTTCTCCATGGATGACGAGCGGCTGA
>CAZMWO010000041.1:0-14806 GCA_964569565.1 uncultured bacterium
CTCCAATACAAAAAAATAGTCGCTAATTAGAAGCGACTTTTTTCATGTCATCATAGACTATTGAATATGTGACTACTGACCACAGCGAGACGTTGGTGCCGATAAGAAAGCCTACCGAATATTTTGCGGCATCGCTGATAATCTCGGTTATCGGCTTTTCGACCATAGAACCGTGCGCGCCGTTGTCGAGAACCGAGATCATTTCACAGGTTTCCGGGTTGAAGGCGAACCAGGCCGGCCGCAGCTTGCCATTTATCATCGGCGCCATCGTCGGGAATATAACGCCACGACCATTATCAGCAGCCTGTTGCAGCAGATCAACGGTTGATTCTGTCAGATTTTCGGTGGCGAGGCCTTCGATCAGAGCAGGAATGTCTTCGGGCCCGGCGACCAGCAAACGCTGGTTCGCGCCGGCGCGCCAGCGGCTGAACAGGCTGCCGCCACCCATCACCTGCTCTTCGATCATGGTGTTGGCTATACCCATGAAGAAGTTGAATGCTTTAACCGCCTTTTCTTCGCCCTGCACGACCGCATTTATCTGGCGCAGGTCGAACATTGCGCGCAGCTGCCCTTCTTCGCCGGACAGGGTAAGAATGATGACGCGCATGCGATTACCCGGGCGGGCGACCCTGACGCCGGTTTCTTTCGCCGCTTCGGCTTCGGCCTCTGTGTGCAGCGCAAGAAACTGGTAGATCTTCGACCAGGCAAACCAGCGGGCTGTCGATTTTGTGCCGGGCGCCGCAGCAGTTTTTCTTGCGGCAAAGTCTGCTGCCAGAGCAGCCGAAGCGCTTGCTGTCAGATCAGGCATGCACAACGCGAAAGTTCTGAAGGTATCTACTATCGAGACATTCTTTGCAAGAGGTCTGACGAATTCGAGAATCTCTTCTTCAAGTCTGATCTGAATGACCTCTTCAACGACCTCATAATCGGCCAGAGATACCGGTTCGCGCAGGTTCTCGATTTTGCCGTATGCGTTTTCAGCCGACACACAAAGAGTCTTGCCATGGTCTGGCGAAAAGTAAAAGAGGTCGAGTGGTGACTGCGAGCACACAGCGTAATCGAGTGCGTTGCTCTCGAAGAGAGCAACTTCATGCAGGTCGTCATCATCTCCATCACCGCCCAGAGCGCCAGCGAGCGAGCCCATCATGGCTGCCTGGTCTGCATTCTTTTGCCGGGCCTTGAGTATGACCGATATGACGGCTGTCGGCTGATAACCTTCTGCCGGATCTTTTGCCAGTTCAGGCTCGATCAGTTCGCCAAGTTCAGCGGCATCTTTGATGAAAGGAAAAACCAGATTACGCGCGCCAACCACCAGCACAGGCAGCTCAGAAATTTCTGACTTCCAGCCGGTCACTTTTGCCAGTTCCTCTTTGCCGCTGTCGGTCAGAGTCGCGTATTTAAGCTCATCATCGACCATCTCGCCGGCAGCCTTGTAATAGCGCCTTGCGATTTCGAGCAGATCTGAGGGGGTTCCCCAGTTCTGCAGCAACACAGCTTCAGGTGAATAAATTGCCTGTCTGCCAACTTTTTCTGACGGAATGCAACGAATGCTGCGCAATGCTGCAACAAAATCAGATGCATTCATTTTGAACATTGCCTGTAAACGCGCATCGGTAACCGCTTTAAAATCCGGAGCAGGAAGAACGACTTCGCTTTCAGGCGATTCTAGCGAATCAGAGTCAGGTGAGCCAGCCTTATCGACGTCAGCAACCTTTCGACTTCCGGATGAGCCCTTTTTCTGCCAGCCGCGGGCAACGCGCTCTGCGTGCATTTTAGTCGCAAGTGCTCTTATCGGGTCTTCTTCTTCGGTCTGAGCTGACAGCACGTCAACCCCGGCCAGCATGTATTCATCAAATTTAGCCGTTTTGTCGGCAGAGACCTTCATATTCAGCTGAAACAGCTCTGATTTGAGTTCAGCGCCGCTTATCTTTTCGACTTCAGGGCAGTTGATGACGATCAGAAAGCGCCGGCTGCGGCCATCGGCAACTTCAACCTGACCGCCGGGCTGAAACAGGTAATCCCTGGTCTCATCGCTGGCGACAAAGGTTTCGCCGTTCAGCTCGAGTTTACAGAGGTCAGAAACCGGCATCGAAGTGCCTTCGCCGTCTTTTTCATCGACCAGGGTTAGATCGAGATATAAAGCCATGTTGTCAAAACGACTGGCGTTAACGTTGAGCGAAATCTTATCGCCTTTGCCCGCAGCAAGGGGCTTGTCGGCCTTAACCGCCTGGTCGCCGGCTGGCAGCAGCAGCTCACCGCCGGCAATATCGACGCGCAAAGTACTTTTAAGCTTTTCACCAAGGCTCTTCGGCAGCAGATAAGCCTGTTTACGGGTATTGTTCGAGCCTGGCAGAAACATGGTCGGGCGATGCCAGCCCATCGGCAGAGTGGCAGTGCGGGGCGAAGGTTCAAGCACGAGATCGCCATAATGTGTTGGAACCAGCATGGACAGACGTTCGCGCGGATCGATATCGAGCAGTGCCTGAACCCTGGAAGTGATCTGCAGTTCAAAGATGCGCAGCAGATAGCCTTCCATAGACTCCGCAAGCGGACTGTCAGTGAATCCGGTCAGACTTATTTCGAAGGCATCTGAGAGTTTGCCATTAACCGCTGTCGGCAGTTTAGCAACTCTGCCAGGATCTTCGAGCGCATCGGTAACACCGGTCAGAGGAAGGCGAAGATTGCCATAAACCGTGTCGTAGAAATCGATAGCAGCGTTCTTGAGAACCCCGGCATCTTTGTATTCAAATACCAGCCAGCCTTCGACGGCTTCTCCGGCGTTAATGCAGAGACTCTCGTCTTCAGGCGTTATCAGCGGATCTTCGACGACCCATGAGAGGTCTGATACTGGCACAGCCACGTGCTGGTTGAACCTGGCAAAAAAGTGCATGCGCACATCAGGAATGAGATAAGGCGGTACCATTTTAACGGTTTTGCCACTCTGCCCGGCATTGCCGACTACACCGGCCGGATGCGCGTCAGAAGCGGACATTTCGGTTACGCTCTGCTCAGGCAAAATGTTTTCGAAGCGCATTTTCACGGCAACGCAGGGCGTCTGAATGCCTCTAAATGAGCTCATGATGAGCATCTCAACCGCAGTCATGCGCCCCGCCTGGTTGGCAACCGCTGCGCCTAACGGCAATCGCTGGGTAATTACCGTTTCTTCACGGGTTTTGCTGTTACCATAGAGCGACTGACTGAGATCGAGACTGTAACGCTCAAGCTGCGGCGGCAGATCGGCGAATGAAACTTTAAGACCATTTACCGCGGCCTTTTCGACTACCGGTGGTGGTGGCAGTTCGGCTTTTTCGGCCGCCGACATGACCAGAAGCCGCCCATTTTCTTCGCGTCGGCTGAAAGTGAGTAGAACCGGAGTTCTCGTGTCGGTGCTGGCAGAGGCAGTAACGATGGTTTTGCCAAAGTTTTCGACGGCTTCTCTTACCGCGTTCAAATCGGTCGAAACCACAGCATGCCCGGCGCAGAGTTTCGCAGCCATATCGAACGGCGCCTTTTCGCCGTCACCTACCATGCCGACCCAGGTGGTCTGGATTCCCGCATCTTTCAGACTGCCCAGCACTGCCTCATAGTCAGGGTCAACTTCAGCAGGGTTGAGATCGAGACCTGCGTCAGTTATGAACAGCAGATATCGACGATCGGAAGGAATCTCGTTAAGTGTTTTAAAAGCAACCTGCAGGGCTTCCAGGGTGGCGGTTCCACCGCCGGCGGTCACCGGAGCGAGACTGGCAACCAGATGCATTCTGTCGCTGGTGAAAACCTGCGCTATATTTTTATACAGGCTGTAGACCATCAGCTGAGCGATAGCGTTGTCAGGAAGTTTGCTGAAAAGGTCGCGCAGAATCGCCTTGGCTTTTTCCATGCGGTAATCGCAGCCTTCTTCACTCGGCGGCATATCCATCGAACCGCTTACGTCGAGAACGACATTGATGACCGGCGCATCAGAATTACCGCGCACGCCGGGGCGGCGGTAAACCAGTTCATGCTCGCGCCCGAGCATCGAAGCGATCTGGGCGAACACCTTGTCGATATTTTCTGAATTAGCCTTGTGATAACGGCCGCCGGAAAGGGTCGCGAGACGCTTCAGCGTCGCTTCATCTGGTTTGTTGCCAAAACCTATGGTAAAGACCGGAACTTCGGCGGCTTTGACTGCCGCGAACATTTCTTCGGGCTTGGTTTTGCTGCCAGGACAGGTGTCATTGTGATTCGCGTCGAAACCGTCGGTAAACAGCAGAACGGCAGGTCGACCTTTTCCCTCAGACTTCTGCAGGCCCAGTATTACACTGTCGTTCAGGCAGGTCGCGCCGTCAGCTCTTACAGCTTTTAACGCCTTGAGCAGCGCGTTGCGGTCTTTTGCGGCAATTTCCTTAGCTTTGGTATCGAAATCGACAAGCACGATTTCGCTGTCTTCGGGAAGAAGCCGGATGAACTGCTCGACTGAAGCCAGTGCCAGCTTCATATCTTTTTTCATCGAGCCTGAAGAATCGAGAAGTATGGTTAGATTCAGAGGAGTTGCGACACTTCCTGCCGAGATGACCTCGGCTTTCATGCCGCCTTCTTTGATTTCGAGTTCTTCTTTTTTTACCACTCCCTGCCAGTTAGGTGTGGCAAAGCGCACCGATACCTGTTCATCGGCGAGCAGCCTGACCGTGCGAATCTTGAGTTCACGCTCTACCAGCAATGAGTCAGATGCCAGCGCCGATGCCATCTGCTCGCTGTCTCGTTCGCCCTCTGGCTGAACGGTTTTAGGCCAGTTTTCGATGATCGTTATTTTTCCGGCATGCACCGGAATCATCTGCGCCTCGATCGTGCTGACCAGCGGTCCGGTTGAACGCAGGGTATACAAGCCTACCGGCAGCGGAATCATTACATCGCCGGCAGCGGTGATCGAACCGGTAAACTCCGGTGAAGAGCCGGGAAAATCAGGATGACTGACATCGTTCAGAGCAATTATGTCATTGTTCTCAGGCTTGCATATTTTGATTGCGCCTGTTTTCCAGGTGTAGTCGATCTTGCTGACCGGCCCGAGATCGATCAATCTGATTTTTCCGCTGACCGGCACGGCCACGGGCTTTATCGACAGAGTCCAACCGCCGGGGGCGGGTTTCATGTTGTCGATGATGCTCACCGGACCGTCATGTGCAAAGACATTTCGATCGAACCGGTTGTTCCATACGACCGGCCCGGATTCGACAGTATTGGCGCCGCTCATGGCAATACCGCCCGTAGCCGCCGACTGTTCAGTAAACTCTACCGAAAAGGCAAGAAAGCGATCGCCGGGATGCATCAGTTCGATCGCCGCCGCATCTTCCTCTTTGCTGAAACTGAATTCAAAAGCCTTCTCAGCTGTAAGTGTTTCTGCATACAGCGGCAAAAAAGCCGAAAACAGGCAGAAAACCAGAAATACCGCAATAACTCGTTGCATGACTTAATCCTCGCTACGTGGCGCTGTATTTACTACTTTGTCTGTTTATATACTCTTCTTTGCCAGATTCTGCAATTCATCGGCAAATATAACAACAGGGCAGAATTTCTGATAAACAGGTTCTGCCCCGCCAGATAGATGAATAGAATATAAGCGACTACTTCAAATCGCTGTAATATACTACAAATCAGTCAGTGCCGATTTTTTTGAAGACATCGACGGCTTTTTCTTTTAAAGTCGCCGGAGCGCTGGTTGCGTCCTGTTTGGGTTCATCGACCTTTTTTTCAAGGTCATAGCGGCGCATATCGGCTCCCAATGTGTAACCGACAAAAGAATTGGTTATAAACACGGGTTTTCTTGTATCGATACCGATCTCTTCGGTCATGAAAGTCAGAGTTTCGCGCTGCGGCATCATTTTGCATTCATCGCGAACTATTCTGACGACAGTGACAAACTGTCCTTCATCACTTTTTTTGACGTCAATTCGAAATGAGTTGTGGCTGGTGCCGCCCTTCTGCGCTACAGTTATTCTGAAATCATCGCCATCGAGTTCAAACCCCAGCAGCGGTTCAGGAATCGGCTTATCAAGAGCAGATGCAACCATGGCCAGACCAACAAAAAGCACAACAAACAAAAAAGTAAAACAGCGGGTTTTCATATCATCTCCTGAGAAATAAAGTCACTCACAGCTGGGCCATTATAGCAGATTCTGTCAAAGTGTTTTACTCTTATATCAGTTTTTCTGCCTGCGGGGCGGTCTTAATACATTGACGGCATGGAAATTGCGGATTAGAATAGATCAGCTGTTGTATAACAATGACTGTGAATGGAAGAAAAATATGTTATCTGCAAAGTCGGTTAGAGCATTCTTGATTATATTTATGCTTATGGTTTTCCTCACCCCGGCAAATGGCTGGGCGGCGCCGGGTTACGAAGCCGATGCCATTTCGATGTTTACCATGAATTCGGCGATGGCGCTCAGGCGCATCAAAAATGGCATGTTCGACATCATGTATCGTGGGTTCGGCTCGCGTAAAGCCGGCGAGATCGACAGAGACGAACTGCTCGGTTTTCGCTTCATGCTCGATACCGTTCATCAGTCGCGCGGTCTGCGCACTCTCGTCGAAAAATACGAGCAGGCAGGTCTGAAGCCTGATCAGGCGTTCGACAAAGCCAGACTCGAACAGGCGAAAATTCTTAAGACCATATTCAAAACGGCAGAGTCCACCAGCGAACTTTACGAGAATCGCCGCGGCAAGTCGTTCGAGGCGATAAAAGCAGGAGTGCCTGACCCGGAAACGCATTTTCTCTTCTGTTCACCTAGAATCGGTGTAGCCAGAATGTATGGGCCGATAGTGCTGGTGATTCAGGAAACCAGAGCACGCGGACTCGATCTCAACGGCATCGCCCGCGACGCTCGCTATTACACACTGGCGCGCTTTCTCAAAAACATCGGCGATCTTGATTTCAGATTGATACTGGCTGACTACGTGGCTGATCGCGATGAATACGTGATTCCGTCTTATATCAGACCAATGGATATTTCCGGCCTGATCGTTCACAGTAATTCACCGGTAGTAATAGGTAACCGCGTAGCGATACCGCCGCCGGCAGTCAAACGTGTCTATCGCAGACATAACCGGAAAGGCGCAATGGTCATAGACGTCTTCGACGGCAAAGACAGGCTTATCGCCAGACTGACAGCAGCTCCTTCCGCCGCCGACATTGAAAACGATACTCCACGCTCGCCAGAGAAGCTGCCCGACTATATACAAACCGCCTGGAACGACTACGTAAAAACCTTACGCCGACCAAAGCCAAAGAATTGAAATCCCTTCCTGCCAGGCCCGGGCTGGCAGATGCTTAATGCAACAGGCTATGGAACAGCCTTTCTTTGCGCCGTCGAGTTCAAAACAGGAAAGGATCAGGATGATAAAGAGAGATTGCAGCATTCGATTTTGCTGGCAGACTGGAGGCCTGGCCGCTATTTTTCTGGTAGGCCTTGCGATTTTACTGGCATCAGTCACCAGCGCTTCAGCAGCAGAAATGAATTCTGATTCTGATGACGTTTTTTTAGAAAAAGTGCAATGGCAAGCTTTTCAATACTTTGTTGAATGCGTAAATCCGGCCAACGGGCTGGTGATGGACAAAGCCCTGAACCTGCCGGCCGGCAGCGAACCGGTTGATTTTTCTTATTCGGCAGCCACGATTGCCGGAGTTGGCTTTGCACTGAGTGTTTACCCGGTCGGTGTCGAACGCGGCTGGATGAAACGCGAAAAAGCAGTTGAACTGACACGCACTACATTACGTTTTTTCGCGGAAAAAATGGAGCATAAGTACGGCTTCTTTTATCATTTCGTCGATATGAATACCGGCGCCAGAGCCATGAACTGCGAAATTTCATCGATCGATACCGCCCTGTTCCTGGCCGGAGCATTGTTCGCAGCGCAGTATTACCAGGACAGCGAAATTCAGCAGCTGGCACAGCAGCTTTATAAGCGAGTAGACTGGGTGTGGATGTGCAACGGCGGCCGGTTTCCATCGATGGGCTGGACACCTGAAAACGGCTTTATCAAAGCAAGCTGGGATCATTATTCCGAAGGACTGCTGCTTTACATTCTGGCGCTGGGCGCGACAGAACATGCTCTGCCGGCTGAAGCATGGAACTTTCGACGCCTGTGGGGGCGATATAAAGAACATGTGTATCTCATCAATCAGCCGCTGTTTACGCACCAGTTTCCGCAGGTGTGGCTCGATCTGCGCGACAAACGCGATACTTACGCCAACTATTTCGCCAGCTCGGTGCAGGCGACTCTGGCAAACCGCCAGTTCTGCCTCGATCTGCGCCAGAGCTACCAGACTTTTTCTGAAAATCGCTGGGGGCTCACCGCCTGTATCGGCCCCGACAACTACCACGCCTACGGCGCACCACCCAACCCGGCCGTGGTAGACGGCACAGTTGCCCCGGCCGGTGCAGCATGCTCGATCGTTTTTACCCCGCAGCTTTCAATTACGGCTCTGCGCGAATACTACGACAGTCAAACGCTTCCTGAGAGCATAAAAAAGCGCCTGCACGGACGCTTTGGTTTGAGCGACTCATTCAATATCGACCGCGATTTCGTCGCATCAGAGACTTTCGCGATAAATCAGGGGCCAATGCTGCTGATGATCGAAAATTATCGTTCCGGGCTGATCTGGAAGCACTTTATGCAAGTCCCGGCGGTAATGCAGGCGATGCAGAAAGCCGGTTTCAAACCGGATACAACAGATGAAAATTCGTTCGAAACAGCGACTGTCTACGAAACAGCCGCATATATGCCGCATCTGCGACCAGTTTATGAGGCACGCTTCCTGAAAGAAAAGTATTCGCTGGCCAGCGCCAGCTTTGCTGATCCGGTATGGGAAACTGCAACCAGAATGGTCCTTGACAAAGACCTGATACAAATCATCAGCAAACCTCCAGTTAAGCTCGATTATCAGCTGCAATGGCAGATGCTGCATGATTCTGAAAGTCTTTTTATCAGATTCGATGTGCGTGACGCGACACTTCACGCTGAAAACACCGATGAACGCATGTATCACGATGACTGCATCGAAATCTACCTGAACTCGCGCAACGATAAATTAAGCTGGAATGGCGAACATGATTATCAGATCATTATATCGCCTGATGCTGAAGGAAGGCAGTTGCGGGTAAGAGAATTCTTCAAGGGAGCCCCCCTGACCAGTCAGTTAAAATGGAACTATCAAAGGCTGCCAGACGGCTATAGCGCGATCATTGAAATTCCCAGAAAGGCGTTTGGTCTTGCTGGTGTCGACCGCTTTGCCGCTTCTATAGCGGCGCATGATGTCGATGCTGACGGCACGGTGGACATTAAATATTGCTGGTTTTTTACGCAGCCTGAAACTATTCTGGCAGAAGTTAAACTTTTGCAGGATAATTAGCCTTATGAAAAACATCGCCGCACTGCTGATTTTGCTGCTGGTATTCTCGGCAGGCTTCAGTCTGGCGGCTGACAGCGAATCACCGGTCAGCTTGACGGTATGGGCCATGGGCAATGAAGGCCTGCTGATTCGTAAAATGGCCGACCACTTTGAGAAGCTGCACCCACAGGTTAAAATCATCACGCAGGCCATACCCTGGACAGCAGCGCACGGCAAGCTGGTGACCGGGGTTGTCGGCGACATGTCGCCCGACGTCTGTCAGATGGGAACAACCTGGATGGCCGAGTTTCAGGCGATGGGCGCGCTCGAGCCACTGGACACCTATCTGCAGGGCGCAACGGCAGTCAAAATTGATGATTACTTTCCGGCGGCGCTGACTTCGACATCTTTTGCCGGACAGCGCTACGGCCTACCCTGGTATGTCGATACCCGGGTATTTTTTTATCGCTCAGATATTGCCGCGCAAGCAGGTTATGCAGGTTTTCCGGCTGACTGGGCCGGCCTGAAAGCTCTGGCGACTGCGATCATGGCGGCGAACAAAGAAGCCGGCCGACCCGGGTTCGCTTTTTCGCTGCCGACAAATGACTGGCAGATTTTTCTGATGTTCTTCTGGCAGGCCGGCGGGCAGCTGTTTCCCGAAGGAGAGCAATTGCCACTGCTGAGTCATGAACCTGGTAAAAAAGCTCTCGAATACCTGCGCAGTTTCTTTGTTGAAGGGCTTGCTTCGCTGACCTCAGGCCGCGACATGGATCTGCTGACCGCTTTTGATTCGGGCTTTTTTCCAATGTTCATAGCCGGACCCTGGATGGTCTCGACGATCGAGACCGGCAAGCCTGAACTGGCCGGGCGCTGGACGACAGCACCAATGCCGGAAGATGCCCGAAGCGCCTCTTTTATCGGCGGCAGCAATCTGGCAATGTTCAAAAGCAGTAAAAACAAGGCATGGGCCTGGAAATTCATGGAGTTCATGTCAACAGCAGAAAACCAGGTCGCCTGGTATGAACTGTCGAAAAATCTGCCATCGTTACGGGGAGCCTGGGAACATGAATCTCTGGCAGCCAACCAACACCTGAAAGCCTTTCGGGTTCAGCTTGACGCGGCGGTTGCTCCGCCGGCAATCCCGGAATGGGAACAGATCGCTGATGCTGTTTCTGAAGGCATGGAACCGGTGATGTATGGTCAGTTGACCGCAGCTGAAGGACTGCAGAAAATGTCAGAAAAAGCGGCGGTAATTCTGCGCAAACCCTTTAAAACCGCAGAAACCGGTGATCTCTGGAAACTTGCGCTGGCGCTGGCAATTGGCACGGTATTGCTGCTGGCAGCGTTTTTCCGCTGGTGGCCGCGTGAAAATGACTACATCAGCAACCGCAGTTTTCAGCCGGTAGCGCTGGTCTTCGTTCTACCAGCGCTGACGCTGCTGACTGTTTTTCTCTTTCTGCCGATTCTGGCCTCATGGTTCGCCAGCTTCACCAACTGGGATATCTACGGCATCAGCCGCCCTGAGAATGTCGTATGGACTGGCTTTGACAACTACCGCCACCTGGCTGCCGATCCGGTATTCTGGGTGTCGTTGCGCAACAGCCTGCTGTTTGCACTTATCGGCGTACCGCTGAACCTGATGTGTTCATTGTTCGCCGCCCTGCTGCTGAACCGCGAGTTTATAAGGTTCAAAGCACTTTTTCGCGTCGGCTTTTTTATACCCTGTATTACGACGATGGTCGCGGTCGCGGTAATCTGGCGCTGGCTCTACAACCCAGAGTTCGGGTTGTTGAACCTGGCACTGGGCTGGCTGGGGCTGTCGCCGCAGAACTGGCTGGCAGACCAGTGGCTGGCCCTGCCATCGCTGATCGTCATGGCGGTCTGGAAAGGCTTTGGCTACAACATGATCATTTTTATTGCAGCACTGCAGTCGATACCTGAAGAGCTGTATGAATCAGCCGATATCGACGGAGCCAGTGAACCTCAGCAGTTCTGGCATATCACATTCCCGATGCTGCGCGAGACCACGGTGTTTGTGACAATCATGACCAGCATCGGTTTTCTGCAGTTTTTCGCAGAACCCTACGTCATGACCGGCGGCGGGCCGCTTAACCAGACGATGTCGGTGGTTCTTTACATGTACAATCACGGCTTCAAATTTTATAATCTCGGTTATGCCTCGAGCATCGCTTACGTTCTGTTCGCGCTGATTCTAACCTTCACGCTGGCACAGGGCCTGCTGAAAAAAAGCCTGGAAGGAGGCAGAAAATGAGCGCAGGAGTAAGAGTATCGAAGTGGAAAGAGTGGTCGTTCTTCGCGTTTCTCTGCCTTTCCCTGGTTTTTACGCTGTTTCCATTTATCTGGATGTTATCGACTTCATTCAAAAGCCCGGGAGAAATATTTACACAGACGCCGACTTTCATTCCGCAGCAGGCGACTCTAGACAACTACCGCAATCTGCTGCAAAGTGCCAATCTCGGCCGCAGCTTTCTCAACAGTCTGGTGTTCGCAACCGGCATGACCATTCTTTCGGTTCTGTGTAATGCCATGGCCGCCTACGGCTTTGCCAAACTCAGCTTTCCCGGGCGGGAAAAGATTTTTGCGCTGCTGCTGCTGACCATGATGGTACCCGGACAGGTAACCATGATGCCGGTTTTTCTGATTCTCAAAACCCTGGGTTTTCTCAATTCGTTTGTTGGGCTGATCATACCGGGCATCGCCAGCGTCTTTGGCATTTTCATGCTGCGGCAGTTCATGCAGGCGATACCTGAAGAGATTCTCGAAGCGGCCCGAATAGATGGCTGCAGCGAATACCGAATTTTCTTTTCGATCATGCTGCCGCTGTGCCGACCGGTTCTGGCGACTCTCGCCATTTTCAGCTTTATCGGCGCCTGGAACGAGTTTTTCTGGCCTCTGGTAATCATGCTGCGTGAAGACATGCAGACCCTGCCGGTCGCGCTGGCTAATCTCAACGGACAGTTCAACACCGACTGGGGGCTTCTGATGGCCGGTTCGGTGCTGGTCGTCGTGCCGGTAATTCTGGTGTTTCTGCTGGCGCAGAAGCATTACATCAAGGGTATCGCGGCCGGCGGCGTCAAGGGTTGACGCATAAGCGCCTGGCAAAACCGCATATAACAAGGAGACTGGTGTGAGCAAAAGGTCTTTGAAATCGCATAAAGCATGCAGCAAACCTTCGGCCGGCAAGCTTGAAAGCAAAATAGAAGCCCTGCTGGCAAAAATGACTCTCGCCGAAAAAATCGGGCAGATGACTCTTTTTACGGCAATGTGGGCTGAGACAGGGCCGACAATCGACCGTAATTTCATGCAGTATGTCAGAGAAGGCCGCTGCGGCTCGATATTCAACGCCTATACAGCTGATTATACGCGATCGCTGCAGAAGGTGGCTGTCGAAGAAACACGCCTCGGCATACCTCTGTTATTCGGTTTTGACGTAATTCACGGGCATCGCACCATTTTTCCGATTCCGCTTGGCGAAGCCTGCAGCTGGGATCTGGCGCTCATGGAAAAGTCGGCGCGCATTGCCGCTACTGAAGCGGCGGCAGAGGGCATTCACTGGACATTCGCGCCGATGGTCGATATCGCGCGCGATCCCCGCTGGGGCCGTGTTGCCGAAGGTGCCGGGGAAGATGTCTGGCTGGGCTGTCGAATAGCCGAGGCCCGGGTACGGGGTTTTCAGGGCGAAGATCTCACCGCCGATAATACGGTTCTGGCCTGTGCCAAACATTTCGCGGCTTATGGAGGGGCTGAAGCCGGGCGCGATTACAATATCGTCGATGTGTCTGAGCGCACCCTCGCCGAAGTTTATCTGCCACCTTTCAAAGCCTGCGTTGACGCCAATGTTCGCACTTTCATGCCGGCATTCAATGAGATTGCCGGAGTGCCCTGTACGGCCAGCCGGGCTCTGCTTACTGAGACCCTGCGGCAGAAGTGGAGCTTTACCGGTATGGTGGTTACCGACTACACGGCAATAAATGAGCTGATTCAGCATGGCGTAGCGGCTGATCTGACGGAGGCCGCGAGGCTGGCCATCGAGGCCGGCGTCGATATGGACATGCAGGGCGGCGTCTATTTCACTCAGCTTGAAGCTCTTGTCAACACCGGAAAAGTTTCGTCAGCTGCAATCGATGAGGCGGTCAGACGAGTTCTCAGAGTAAAAATCGAACTCGGGTTGTTTGACGACCCATATCGCTATTGCTGTGAAGAGCGCGAAAAGCGCCTGATTCTGGCTCCCGACCACAAGGCCGCCGCTCAGAAAGCAGCAGAAAAATCGATGGTACTTCTGCAGAACAAAAGCAATACACTGCCATTCGAAAAAAAGCTGCGAAGCCTGGCCGTTATCGGCCCACTCGCAGAATCGCAGCTCGAACTTCTTGGCAACTGGTATGGCGCCGGTGATGGCAATCAGGTGGTTTCGGTAGCAGCAGCGTTGCGCAACAAGCTTGGCGACAAGGTTCAGATAACTACAATTCAAGGTTGCGGTATAGCTGGCGAAGACGCTTCGCAGTTCAAAGCCGCGGTGGCTGCCGCCAAAGAGGCAGATGCGGTGCTTCTGGTTCTAGGCGAGCATGGCAACATGAGTGGCGAAGCCGCCTGTCGTGTCGACATCGACTTGCCGGGTTTACAGAACCAGCTTGCCGAAGAAGTTTCGAGAGCAGCACATGGAAAGCCGGTCGCGGCAGTATTGTTCAACGGCAGACCACTCGCGCTCAGCCATCTGACTGAGGCAGTTCCGGCGATCCTCGAAGCCTGGTTTCCCGGCACCATGGGCGGGCAGGCAGTTGCCGAAATGCTCTTCGGCGACACCAGTCCTTCAGGCAAACTGGTGATGAGCTTTCCGAGACATACCGGCCAGATCCCGATTTATTACGCGGCAAAAAGCACCGGACGGCCGATCAGCAGCGACAAATACACCAGCAAATATCTTGACTGCCCGAACACGCCGTTGTTTGCATTTGGGCATGGATTGGCCTACACGACTTTCAGTTATGGGCCGGTGCGGCTGAGCGCGAGTAGAATGCCGATCAATGGCAAGATAACCGCATCGGTTAAGGTAACGAACACCGGCAGCCGGGCTGGCGAAGAAGTCGTGCAGTTGTATCTGCGCGATCTGGTTGCCTGCGTCACCCGGCCGCTGAAAGAATTAAAAGGCTTCAAGAAGATCAGTCTCAAGCCCGGTGCCTGGGTTGAGGTCAAATTTACCATCACCGCGGCTGATCTGGCCTTTGTCGGGCCAAATCTTGAACCACTGATCGAACCCGGCGAATTTGAAGTAATGATCGGCGGCAGTTCAGCGACAGCGACTGGACAGCGTTTCACCCTTCTGGCGGCAGATTTATCGAAACAAAGCTGAAACAGCAGCTAAAATATGAACCTATCCCAAAACTATGAATAATACTTGTACAATTTTATCGAATCAGGTAC
>CAZMWO010000042.1:0-13954 GCA_964569565.1 uncultured bacterium
AAATTTGTTTCGCATCCAACTGAACTTTACCCAACAATTCAAATGTGACAAAGGAATAGTCATCTGTCACATAAGAGTTTAAGAATTCAATCTTAGAGATTCCGCTATGCGGGCTCTTGGCGGGATTTGAGGTCAGGGGCGGGTTTGAGGTTGAATTTTTGCACGACCTCATGCCTGGCGCCTTCTGGAGTGAGGGTGCTTTTAAAAAGCACAAAGTCGGCAACCGGCCAGCTGCCTCTGAATTTGCGCAGCACCTTGCGGGCTGTTCTGTCGCCACGGGCGCGGGCAAGAGTCAGGTGCGGCTTGACCTTTTTATTGTCAGCCAGGTTACCCAGCTTCTGGCGCAAACCGTTAGCCAGGTCTAAAAACGACTGGCCGCCATCGACCTTCGCATAAAGCACGCGCGGCTCGCCTGACTCAGGGAAAACCTCAGTATCAGATATCGAAACATTGAAAGCAGCTACCTCTTTAGCTTCTTCGTCACCGACTTCAATAACCTTTGGCAGATCTTCGGGCGGGACTTCGCCCATAAATGCGAGCGTAATGTGAAGTTGCTGTGAACGCGAAGGTTTCCAGCTGCGGTCGAGCGTTTCGCCGAATCTGGCGATTTCGTTGCGGGTTTCGTCAGGCACTTCGATTGCGAAAAATAATCTGAGCGTATCGTTCATTTTGCCTTTTCTTCCTTGAGCAGTTTAAAAAAACTCTGAAAAATACTTCGACAGATACGGTTCTTGACCATCTGGCGGGTACCCGGCCAGTCGACCAGCTGCGCCCATTCGAGCGACGGGCCGGCAACTGCTATCCAGGCGGTTCCCGGGGCCTTACCTTCGAGCGGGTCAGGGCCGGCGACACCGGTCGTCGCCAGCGCCCAGTCGGTCTTGAACATTTTGCGGGCGGCCTGCGCCATTGCCAGGGCAACCGGCTCAGATACTGCGCCATGCTCTCTGATCAGCTCTTCGGCAATTCCGGCCTGAATTTTTATACTGTTGCTGTAAGCGGTCATTGAACCGGCAAAGCAGGCGCTGATGCCTGGGCAATCGGTAATTTCAGATGCCAGGGCACCGCCGGTCACTGATTCCATGCAGGAAAATGTCTGTCCGGCCGCCAGCAGCAGCTTCATTATTGCAGAAACCAGAGTTTCATCGTCAAAGCCGAATATCCATGGCGCCAGTATCGCTTCGATCTCCATGATAACCGGGTCAGCGATTGCCTTTGCCTGCGCCAGAGTTGGCGCTACAGCTGCCACCCGCACATCGACTCCGCTGTTTCTCGCATAAGTACCGATTCCCGGGCTTTCGAGACGGGTAAACTGACTGATTCTGGCGGCGAGATCTGACTCACCAATACCCGAAGTGTGAATGGTACGATGATAGATCTGCTGATCCGAGACCGGCAGGCGGGGCTCAACCTGTTCCTGCCACATTTTTTTGAGTTCGTGCGGCGGCCCCGGCAGAGCAACTATCACTTTTTCGCCAAAACAGACATACCAGCCGGCAGCGGTGCCAACCGGGTTGGTCAGGGCAACCGCATCTTTTATCAGCCAGGCCTGCTTATGATTGCTCTCAGGCATTGGCCGGTTCCGGGCTGCGAACATCCGGCGCAGATTCTCAAGCAACTCTTCATCGAGATATGGCTCAGCCCCGGTGACCTGCGCTATCGCCTCGCGCGTCATATCGTCGTCGGTTGGGCCGAGCCCTCCTCCTAGAACAACAAGGTCGGCGCGCAGCAAAGCTTCTTGTATGGCGGCGGTCAGGCGTGTCATATTATCGCCAACCGTCGACTTGCGATAGACGAAAATGCCACGGTCGCGCATTTTCCCGGCAAGATAAGCGGCGTTGGTATCGATGATCTCGCCCAGCAACAATTCGGTGCCAACGCTGATAATTTCAGCTACAAGTGTTTTATTCATAATGCCCCGATTATAAATTGTCGGCGGTCACAAGTCCAGTAATGGCCGCTAACTTTCAGCGCAGGCCCATCCAGCGGGCGAGAAGGCCGACGAAGACAAAGACGAGGTAAACGAAGAAGGCGGCTTCGATATAGTTTTTGCCGGTAGAAGGTGAGTCGGGCCGGTAATTGGTGTTGATTTTCCATTCGAGGAGCTGACGGCGGTCTTCGTCGCCAAGGTTGTCGATGCCGGCACGATGTTCCCAGTGGTGAAGCAGCTCATGCGTCAGGGTCTTCGAGATTTCGCGCCGGAAATCTGGAATACGATAATGCGGAAACGCCTTGATAAATGAGCCGAAATAAAGAATCACGACTGGATTGCCAATATGTCCATGCGGCATGTAATGGCCGAGAACGTAGAGACCACGCATATATCTGCTGTAATTATGTACGCTCTCTTCGATAATGAACTGCGAGACCCCTTCGCGAAAATGTTCAGGGATTTCGGCGAGTGCCTCTCTGAACAGTTTATCGAACTGGTTGAAACTGAGCATGGAAGCGCGCATATCTGGATCATCAAGCTTCATATCTACATGTTAGCAGATAATCTGCGGGATGCAAAAATTTATTGCCTTGGCTGCGTGTTTCTGCTAGAATAACTGCGTTGTGACCCTTAAGCGAGGGTGGCGAAACTGGCAGACGCGCCAGACTTAGGATCTGGTGGTTAACACCGTGCGGGTTCAAGTCCCGCCCTTCGCAATCCTCGGGATAAGGGATACTTTGCGGGAGTAACTCAATGGTAGAGTCCCTGCCTTCCAAGCAGGTGGTTGCGGGTTCAAATCCCGTCTCCCGCTTTGTTTTTGCCCGTTTGGCACCTCATAAGAAAACGCGAGAAGGATAAAAAAATGAGAGCAAACAGATTTTTTGTCATAGCAGTTTTGTCTGTTTTCGTTCTTTCAGCGAACTTGATATTCGCCGCCGATAATTCAGCAGTCCTGAACCAGGTCCAGGAACTGATCCAGCAAAAAGACTATGCTGCCGCCAAAGGAATTCTGGCGCAACGCCTCAAGATAGACCGCAATTCCTACAAGCTCTGGCTTGCTCTCGGATATGTCTATGAGGCCGACAACGACTTCGAACAGGCTTTAAAAGCATTTATGCGGGCCAGCGAACTGCAGACAGGCATTGAAGGACTGGCCACACGCATCAACCGGCTTCAGGAACTTGCAAAATCCCAGCCAAAAAAGAAGGCTGATGCCGGCACTGCCGACGCACAGAGCAAAGCCCGCAATCTGCTGATAAATGCCAGATACAAGCATTCATTCAAAGATTACCTCGAAGCCTACCAGCTCTTCATACAGGCGGTCGAACTCGACCGCAGCATTCTCGCGCACGATTATGGCTTCATCAACAATGGCCTCCAGTATTTCAACGAAAATGCCAATCTGCCCGGGCATCAGTTTTATATTGGCGCCTACAGTTTTTACGCCGGGCTTTACCCGAGGGCTGATGATATGCTGTCTGACTACATCAGGGAATATCCTGAAGGCGAATATCTGCAGACAGCCAGGGGTCTGCTGCAGGAATGTCGCGATATCGTTGCCCAGTCAAAGGCTGCCGAAGAAGCTGAAGCAGCGGCACTGGCTTCAGCAGAAGCAGAAAGAACCAGAGGCGCCAGCCCGGATCAAGCAAAAGCGACAGGTGCGGCACAGACCGCTACAGATGCCGACAAACCATACGTAGTGGCAATTGCAGAACCGGAATTTGACACACCCGAGACCTATGTTGCCGACACATCCGGTGAACCGCTCGATATCGTCGAAGCGAGAGAAAAAGTGACCAAACTCATCAGTGAATATGACAGAGAAACCGATGAAGAAAAAAAGCACAGCATTCTCTGGCGCATCGGGGTCATTCAGCAGCCGTTCCCGGAAGCCATGGAAAAGTTTTCCAGCCTGATGGCCAAAGGCAGCATCGAAACCGTATACGCCACCCTCGAGGCGCTCGAAAAAATCGGCCTGCCCGGGGCAGAAGCCTGCGTTGCCGATCTCTACCGTCTTCTCGACCACAGCGACATCCGGGTCTCTTTCCGGGCTATTCAATCATTCGGGCGCATGCCAATGCAGGCCGAAAAGGTCATACCAAAGTTATTCAACATCTACCAGACCGAGAAATATGCAATCCGGAAAAGCTTTGTCGTCAGAACTTTCAAAGCTTACGGAGAAAATGGCATCGCGGTTCTCGATGCCATGATCAAGGTAGCCCAGGGCCCGGACAAAAGACCCATAGCCGAAGTGATCAGCATTCTTACCGGACAGAATATCGAGGACATCATCAGCAACAGCTGAGGAGATTTTTATCTCTTTTTCCAGCTCAGCATTCAGCGTCTTTTTTTACTGGCGTACAGTATAATTCTGTCCTGTAATGATGTAACATACTTGGTGTATAATGCGTTATAGAGAATGGTATCCAAACGCGAGGTGTGTTATATTTAGCTTATGAGATTACCCAGAAAATCCGGGTTCACTTTGGTAGAAATCCTTATAGCGGCCGCAGTGCTTTCTCTGGCGCTGGTGGTCGGCTATAAGGTTTTTGTTGGCTTTTCCAAATCTTTTCAAAAAGGCAACTGGTCGCTAGCAACCCAGAATAAACTGCGCAACGCGCTTACTTTTATCCGCGAAGAAATGCAGAAGGCAACTCCTATGTCAAATGTCAGCATGGGTGGAGCCACGATAACTGTCGACGGATACGAACTCACTCTCACCTCGGCAGACGAACTTACCGGCAACGGCGACATCGCGGCGTGGTTTATCTGCCTGCCTTTTGTAACAGGCGATCCAGACAGCCCCGGAGCTGTCTTTAAATGCGAGCTTAAACTTGCAGACGGTAAGATTCTTTATACAAAAACACTGCAGCCTGGCGGCTCTGACCCTCTCAACAAAGAGGTTGAGTTCAACAATCACACGGTAATCGAGAATGTCGCCAGCATTAAGATAGATCTCGCCAACTTCGACAACGACGTGCCAGACTCAGGAAGCATGATAACGCTGACAGTTAGAGTCGAGCATCCTGACCAGGTTAATTATGAAGCCGCACATGTCATGGCCGAGACTGGCGCCAAGGTCGAAGTAAAGGTTATCAGATGATAATCAGAAAGACTAATGCCGGGGTTACCCTGACCGAACTGATGATAGCGGTCGGCATCCTTGCATTCGTCATCCTGCCGATATTCGGCCTGCTGCAATACACCAACCGTGGCACCCGCGAGCAGGACGCCGAAGGAATCGCGGCCAACCTTGCCAAAGAAGAGATGAACCGCCTGATGTATGTCATCAACCGGGAAAATCTTCTGAACGGCGCCGGAACAGCACAACCATGGTCTTTTGGCGGCAACCATGATGTAAAGGGCAACAAATTTTCCGGCGAATATACAGTCTACCCTTTTACCAGCGCAGAACTGAACTTTGCGATACCCAAGTTCGTCTTTCACGACCCGATGAACTGCTCATCTGGCGTAGAAAGCAATCCAGGCGGCAGCCTGGGCCCGGCTGATTCGATGAGCATTGCCGAGGTTTTCCCTGATACGGCCGGCCTATGTCGTATGGCTGACATAAGGCTTGTGGTCAGATGGCATGTTCCAAGTGGAGAATATAATGAAACTAACCAGTTCGAGCTTCTGGCAAGGAGGACCTTCGTTGACAGAGAATAAATTGTTTGTCAGGAAAGGCATCGCTTTGCCGCTGGTTCTGGTTTTTGCGGTATGCATAATGGTTTTTACCGCATCGCTTGTCTATTTCCGCAAAGAATCGAAACAGCAGAACGTAACCAACATCCATTTTCTGCAGGCTAACTTTCTGGCACAATCAGCAGTTCAGATGATGATGCTCAAGCTCAGCGCATTCCCTCAGGAAGCCTGCGATGCCGGAGTGCTGTCGCTGGGATACTGCCCTTTCAGGGGAATTATAGCCGGCGCCAATCTCGCCCCCGTAGGAGGCGCCAACCAGCAGGGCCTGGTAGATTTCTATTCAGACTGTAACACAGATGCATTTCCATGGAAAGTGCCTGGTATTGCAGCCGATGACTGGAAGTTTTCGACAACAGACTTCAAGGTAATCAGCGCTTATACCAACCCGGGAGAGCGCCAGCTGATCATTTCGACCCAGATTACAGCCATGGGTGAGGCATCTATGGCCCGCGGCGGCATGGGTACGCGCAAAGAAGAAATGATCAAGACGGTTAAGCTGACCAGAGAAAATTAGTCTTTGAGGAGGAACTCATGACTGCCAAGCATTATCTTCTGATTCTGGCCTTTGTTCTAGTTTTGCCAGGCCTTTTTGCCTGCAGCCTGCCGGCCGAACCCTGTGCTGCAATAGTGCCCATCAATTCTGCCGGTAGCGGCATGAAACTGGTGCCTGACGGCAGCAACAAGTTTTTCTATCTGGTCCCACAGGGTACAAGCGCCGCTTTCAAGGTAGTCTGGGATCCCGCGGCCCATAACACCGGCAGCGGACTGGAAACCGAAAAATACGAATGGTGCACAAAGGCGGGCATAGGCAGAGAGCCTGGCACAGACAGCCCAAGCGGCTACGGCTATTTTCCAATTCAGTCCATGGCCGACTTTTTCTCGGTTCAGGGTAATCGCGGCAGCGTTCAGGAAGCTTTTTCACGTGAAATGGGAGTTTCCACCGCCGATGGCTTCATTCCTTCGATAATGGGCGCCTACTCAATCCTGTCAGGCTTCGTAAAAGCCGGAAACCAGGGAAGAATAACCACATTGGGCGGACAAGCGAACGAATATCCCTCTCCCGGCATTGCCGATGTCAGAGCCATGAGCGATTCGCCTATCAGTGCTGCACAGGACGCCAATTACCCTTCCTCGAGCTGGAACCGGACAAGTGTTCCAATAGATACTGAAGACGACCCACACAGAACAAATATTTATCTGCCGGCGGCCAATGCCACACGCGGCGTTAAAATCACTGCTGAAGGCCTGCTCATCGAAGGCATGGACATGGAAGTCACTCAGATCAGACCAACCGACTATAAAGCTTTCATTCGCACCGGCAATGAAGCTGCAAACATTGAAGTGAAATCCAGTCCTCAGATAGTCTGGAGCGGTGACGGATCTAACGGCACACCCGGCCCTGATTTCAACGTAACATTCACTACGCCCAGCTTCAATGGGAACAAGGATCAGTCAAAAATACGCCTCAAAGTATGGTCTCCCGGCGCAGGATTCGAGATCAGCAATATTTTCTGGGCCTGGAAGGAAGTTGTCTACGAGCAGAAATCAAGACGTGTCGTTACGCAACCCGAGGTGCGAGATGCCAGCGGCACCGTGACCACTCCTGAACGCTCAGAAATACGTGAATACTGGGAAGCACAAGGCGCGGCCAACATGTGCAGTGAAGAACTTCAGATCAAGCTGGTAAAGGCAGCCGCTGAAGCCGGCTCCACCGACTTTATCGTCTACGATGACAAGTCACCGATCGCAGCTGATTTCAAAATCACCAGTGACCCGAACTTCAAACCCACCGGCCCGACTTTGCTTGATTTCAACCTCAAAGTGCTCGACACCAATCCTTTCTTCGACAAGATTTTCAGCCAGAGCATAGATGGCGTCGACCTTACGCAGAGCCTCGAAAAACTAGATCTTCAGATATATTATTCTTACCCCCACTACGAGTACACTGCGGCCAGCGGCCTGTCGATAGACCAGTTACGCAACGACGGTTACGGTATTGCCGACAAACAGGATCTGGCTGCGGCAGGCGATCCAGAATTCAAAAGTTTCAAGCACGAGAGCAAGTGGTTCTGGAAAAAAGCTGAGGTATCGAATCTGGCAATCACATCGCCACAGATGCTCACCGGTGCCACCGGCAGACGCGCCGGGTCGGTCTGCACAATCACAGGCAAATTCAACGTCGAACAGCCCCGGCCCTGGCATGAATGCAACGAGGGCGGCGGCAAGAGTATTCCTGAGCCGAAATTCAAAGTTTTCGCTATAAGCGCCGATACCGCCGGCATGAAACTTGACGACCATGATCCAATCAAGGCCAGCATCGGAGAAAGTGCCGAATTCGACTCAGCCAAACCAGACGGCGGCCCCGACCCTGTGGCGTGCCTGCCATCAAGTGGCGGGTCGATACCTGCAGGCGATACTCAGGGGCAGGTCAGCGGTGGCGGGGTCGATGATTCACGCTGGAGCAATGTCGATTACCTTAAAGCAAAAGATGAAGCCGGCCCTGAAATACAGGTCATTGTATTCGACACCAGAACCAACCGCTACCACATGTTCGGAACAAAGCAGAATGTTGCTGCCGGTTTCTCCACATTCGGCAGTGCCGGCCTGAGCGAAGATTATTCAACCGGAGATGTTCCATATCTCGGCAAAGAAGGAGACATCACCGGTTCTCACCAGTTCACCGATCTCGCAGACATCAACGGATTGTTCGACAAGTATCTGGTAGGCCCGAACGCAGTGTCGACCATAGACGAAGACAGACAGAGCGGCTTTGTCTGCCAGCAGAATAACCGCCTGGTCTTCTACATCAGAGCAGTCGATAACATCAACAGTTACGCGCAGTCAAAACAGTTCGGTGTATCTGCGCTCAGCTGCACACTCTCTGAAAAGAACGGTGCTGTTGTGATAAATGACCCGCCGACTCCGGCCAACATGCTCAAGCCGATCGAACATGTTTTCAGATATGAAAACGTCGATGCCGGCGGCGGCATCAGCCCTGAATACTTTCTTCAGGTAAATGCAACAGACCATTCGGGCAACAGTCGTAACTTCAAGCTCAACATAGCGGTGCTTGGCAGAAAACTCGACATCAGAACGCTCGAAGAAAGACGTAAACGCGTCGACTGAGCCATCGCAGAAGCACTTCAAAGCCCCTGTCAGGCACCCCCTGACAGGGGCTTTTTTGCTGATGTCAAACTGCCTTTACTTTTGCTTCTATCTCGTTTATAATTAAGTTTCCATGCGGCACTGCATGGCGTTTTGTATTGTTGTGCAAATCAGAAATTCTCTCCTCAAGGAGTTATCGCATTATGTTGAAGACACAGGTTCAGGAACTTGAAGCCAACAGAGTCGCTCTCACCGTCGAAGTAGAAGCCGAAAAAGTGAATGCCGCCTACGCCAGCTTTTATTCGCGTGCCGCCCGGTCGGTCAAAATTCCGGGATTCAGACAGGGCAAGGTTCCCCGCTCGGTACTGGTGAAATATATCGGCCCCGACTCAGTCAAGGAACAGATCGAAGAAGAACTGATCCAGGAAGTTTATCCACAGGCTATCAAAGAAACCAGATTACATCCGGTAAGCCGCTTTGAGCTGGAAGAATCGAATCTGGCCGAAGGCAAGCCTTTTGTATTCAAGGCCGTCTTCGAAGTCCGACCAAAACTGGGTGATTTTAACTACAAAAACCATACCTCGCAGGTACAGCGTGAAATAGTCGATGACGAAAGCGTCAACAAGGTTCTCGGGCAGGTTCGCGAGCAGCACAGCAAAACCGAACCGGTCGAAGGCGCCACTCTCTCGATCGGCGACTATTTTTCGGCCAGCATCGAAATATCGCATGCCGGCACAGTTGACAACGAACTCTCTGATGACAAGGCCGCCCACAAGATGGTCGAGAACGACAAACTCTTCGGCCCCTGCCTTGGTATGAAAGTCGGTGAGACCCGAACTTATCAGGTAAATGTTGACGGCGACGAAGAAAAGAACTCAAAATATTACGGCAAGACGCTTGATTACAAGGTAACCCTCAGCCGGGTTTCACGCCCCACTCTGCCGGAACTCAACGATGAATTCGCGCGCACTCTCGGCGACTTTGCCGGCATCGATGCTCTCAAGAGCAAAATTCGTGAAGATCTCGATGAGCGGGCAAAATACGATGCCGAAGAGCGTGCCTTCGAAGGTATTCTCGACCAGATCATCGAAAGTTACAAATTTGACGTGCCCGAATCAATGATTCAGAGCACAATCGACTTTTTCATCGAGGGCCTGGATCGTCGCTGGCGGCAGTTTGGCACGACCATTCAAGACTACCTGCGCAACTCGGGCAAGGATGTTAACGAATTCCGCGAAACTTTCAGAGAACGCGCCCTGCGGCAGACTAGAACCATGCTGATCGTAGATGCTATCGGTGACCGTGAAAATATCGAAGTAACCGACGCTGACTACCGCGAAGAAATTGAAAAGCGGGCGAAAGAATACAACATGCCGGTAGAGAAGCTGTTGAGCACACTTTCAGAGAATGATGGCGAAGAAAACGTAAGATTTTCGCTGCGCAGCCAAAAAATTCGCGATTTTTTGCTCAAAAATAACCAGATTAATTACGATATGGTTAAAGACGCTGATATCAACAAGGGGGAATCTGACGCATGACACTCGTACCTATAGTAATTGAACAAAGCAGTCGTGGTGAGCGTGCGTTCGACATCTATTCACGCCTCCTCAAGGATCGCATTATTTTTCTGGGCGGCGGAATCGATGACAACATAGCAGATCTGGTTGTAGCCCAGCTTCTGTTCCTTGAATCAGAAGACCCCGAAAAGGATATCTCAATCTACATCAACAGCCCCGGTGGGGTCGTAACCGCTGGAATGGCCATCTACGATACCATGCAGTACATCAAGCCTGATGTAAGTACCATCTGCATGGGTCAGGCGGCCAGCATGGGCGCGCTGCTACTTGCAGCCGGCGCCAAGGGCAAGCGTTACGCGCTTCCCAACTCACGTATCATGATTCACCAGCCGTTAGGCGGCGCCCAGGGTCAGGCAAGCGACATCGAGATTCAGGCACAGGAAATCCTGCGCATGAAGGACATGCTCAATGATATTCTGGCGCACCACACCGGCCAGCCGATCAAGCGGGTCAAGCGTGATACCGACCGTGACTTTTTCATGTCTTCGAAGGAAGCCAAAGAATATGGTCTGATTGATGAAGTTGTACAGCGCAAAGTAGTCGAAGCTAAATCCAACGAGGAGTAAGCATGCTTTCCAAGACCCCTCAATTCCGTTGTTCTTTCTGCGGAAAGAGCCAGGATCAGGTGCGCAAGCTGATCGCCGGCCCCGAGGTCTATATTTGCGACGAATGTATCGGTCTTTGCAACGAGATCATCCTGGAAGAAATGGATGACGACGTTCCTCTCGCGCTTCAGAACGCCCTCAAGCCCAAAGAGATCGTTAAGACGCTCGACCAATATGTCGTCGGCCAGGAACGCGCCAAAAAGATTCTTTCTGTCGCAGTCTACAACCATTACAAGCGCATCTCACTCGAAGACTCGCTGTCACACCGTGATGACGTCGAAGTCCAGAAGTCTAACGTTCTGCTCATCGGCCCGACCGGTTCAGGCAAAACACATATTGCCCAGACGCTGGCCAAGCTGCTTAACGTTCCCTTCTGCATTGCCGATGCCACCACACTTACTGAAGCCGGTTATGTCGGTGAAGACGTCGAGAGCATCCTGCTCAATCTGCTGCGGGCAGCTGATTACGATGTGCAAAAGGCCGAACGCGGCATCGTCTACATCGATGAAATCGACAAGATCGCGCGCAAGAGCGAGAATGTTTCGATCACCCGCGACGTATCCGGCGAAGGGGTTCAACAGGCGCTGCTCAAACTTCTCGAAGGTAAGATTGCCCATGTTCCGCCACAGGGCGGTCGCAAGCACCCGCATCAGGACTACATACAGATCAACACCAAGAACATCCTCTTTCTGCTCGGCGGCGCCTTTGAAGGCGTTGACAAGCTGATAGAATCGCGTTCAGCCGCCAAAACCATGGGATTCGGCTCAACCCCGGTTCTCAAGAGCGAACGGCGGGTTGGCGATCTGCTCAAGGATATAATGCCGGAAGACCTGCTGCGCTTTGGCCTGATTCCTGAATTTATCGGCCGCGTGCCGGTAATGGCCACATTCAACAATCTGCAGGTCGATGATCTTGTCAAGATTCTGACGGATCCCAAAGACGCGCTGATCAAGCAATACAGTCGCCTGATGCGTATGGAAGGCGTCGATCTCGAGATAACACCCAAAGCTCTGCAGGCGATCGCCCGCAAAGCCATCGACCAGAACACCGGTGCGCGCGGTCTGCGCCGCATAATCGAAGAGTTGATGCTCGACCTGATGTATGATATTCCTTCTGACAAAAATATCAGCAAGGTAATCATTCATGAGCGCTGCGTTGATAAGAAAGAGCCCTATCAGATCATCTGCAAGGTCGAAAGCCAGATTGCCTGATCATAAAGTTTAACAGTTAACCAGACACAGGGGTTCATGCGAATCCCTGTGTTTTATTTTATCGAGGAGGAAAAATGAGAAACAGCAGCAAGGCCGACATCGGCATTTTCAGCGGCAGCGGCATGTATGAACTGCCGGCCGACAAGATTGAAAAGGTAAAAATTTCTACGCCCTACGGTGCTCCCAGTGACGTTATTGATATCTGCACGATCGGCGACAGACGGGTGGCCTTTCTGCCGCGCCATGGCCGTAACCACAGCCTGCCACCGCACAAGATCAATTATCGCGCCAATCTCTGGGCCATGAAGGAACTCGGTGTATCACGCATCATTTCGCCATGTGCGGTAGGATCACTGCAGACTAATATCAAACCCGGCGATTTTGTGGTGACCGACCAGTTTGTCGACCGAACCCGGGGCCGCATCGATACTTTTGCCGATGGCCCTGATGTAATGCATATTTCGGCAGCCGAACCCTATTGCCCACAGTTGCGTAAGATCGCCGTAGAAGCGATCAAAGCTGAAGGCGCGCGCGTGCATGAATCAGGAACCATAGTTGTCATCAACGGGCCACGCTTTTCGAGCAAGGCTGAGAGCAAGTGGTTCACCAGTATGGGCTGGCACACAGTTAACATGACGCAGTATCCCGAAGTGGTGCTGGCACAGGAACTCGGCATCTGCATCGTCAACGTTGCGATGATCACCGACTACGATGCCGGTCTGGTCGGTGACGTTCCTGAAGTTACCACGAAGGAAGTGGTAAAGATGTTTCAGAACAGTATCGGCACTCTGCACAAGATATTAACCCGCATGGTTAAGGGAATACCGGTCGCACGCACTGACAAATGCCGCTGCCACCTCAAACCTGACGAGGCCTATTTCTTCTAAAAACCTTTGTGATAAAGGCCGTAGGGGTTCAACATGTTGAACCCCTACGTTATTTACGGACGTTGAATGAATTGATTACTCGAGCGTAACCATCTTTTTGAGAGCCTGATAACGTTCTTCGATCAGTTCGGGCTTGAGCGCAAGATATGAATCGAGGCTGAAGTTTTCGACGGTGATCGAACCCATAGCCGCACCATAGAGCATGCTGCGCCTGAAGCCAGCTTCGCTGTAATCGCCATGGCGGGCGAGGCTGCCCATGAACCCGCCTCCGAATGAATCGCCGGCACCAGTCGGGTCAGTGATATCGAGACAAGGGTAAGCCGGCACGAAAAAGCGCGCATCTTTGGTCGCCGTCATGGCACCGAGTTCGCCCATTTTGACGATAATGCGCTTCGGACCCATCTTCAGAAGCTTGTGAACGGCAGGCGCAAACTTCTTTTCTTCGGCCAGCATGAGTGCTTCCTGAAAGTTGATAAAAAGAATATCGACCTTGGCAATCGCCTGTTTGAGCAGGTCGCGAGTGGTGTTGATCCAGAGGTTCATGGTATCGAGAGCGATGATCTTCGGCTTGTTGACCAGCTCGATAACCTTGAGCTGAAGAGCCGGATGAATGTTACCCAGAAACACCAGTTCGGCGTTGCGATAGTCTTCGGGCAGCTTCGGGTCGAAAGCTTCAAAAACATTGAGGCGGGTATCATGCGTGGTGGCATCACCGAAATCATCGCCATAACTGCCGGCCCAGTGGAAAGTTTCGCCTTCTTTTTTGAGATCGAAGCCGGCAAGGTCAACGCCATGCTTTTTGAGAAAATCGATGTGAGAGGGTTCAAAGTCCTTTCCGGCAACGCCGACCAGACCGACATTGGTAAAGTAACTGGCAACAGTCGAAAAATATACGGCTGAGCCGCCGAGAGCGCGCTCGCGTTTTCCTTTGGGGGTC
>CAZMWO010000043.1:0-1005 GCA_964569565.1 uncultured bacterium
TATATTAACAGCCGTGGTCGCTACAAACTTGTCCGCAGCGATGGCAAGGTTCTTTTTACCGATGAAAACATGAAGCTTTACCGCGACTGGTTTGAAGACCAGTTCAGACAGACCGGGGTGAAGATAATCAATGCCACCGAGGGTGGCGTTGTCGATAAATACGTTGAGCTGATGCCGCTGAGCAATGTGATCGCAGAGTATTCTAACTTTGCGGCTCCGGTTCGCAGTATTCTTGACGAGGCACTGCAGCGACCGGTAAAGGCAGATCGCAAGGCTCTGCGCGAGCGTCTGATGCATTACCGTAAGCTTATCAGGCGTAACGAAAGTGAGGCCCGCCGCGCTGTGTCAGTTTGCAGAAAACTGTTGAATTCGAATGCAGATGTCGAGCCGGCCAGGTTGAGCGGAAAAGCCAGCGCCGAGTATTACGATGTCATGAAGCTGCACGACGAAATCTGCCTCGAAAAAGACCTGTTTGCATGGTTTTCGATACATCAGACAAGATTCATAACCCGTCATACGATGGAGCTCAATAATTTGAAGGCTTCACCGCAGGCAACGGTTGGTGACTGGATCAGGGAAGTGTCAGGCTTCCTGGCGGCACTCGAAAGTTTTCACGAATATCAGATACCGCTTCTGGAAGAAGCAATAAATTCACTGGACAGGGCAGACAAATCACAACAAAGTTTGAAGGGAGACCTGTCCCGATGAACACCAATCCTTACAACAAAAACACTGCCTACAAAAAAACTCAGGTAGAAACTGCTTCGCCGGAAGCATTGATTCTGATGCTCTATGATGGCGCCATAAAATTCATGTGCCAGGCTGAGATAGCATTTGAAGAGCAGAATATCGAACAGATCAGCAATCTGCTGCTGCGCATTCAGGCTATTTTTGCCGAGTTGATGACAGCTCTCGACAAGGAAAAGGGCGGCGAAATTGCTGAGAACCTCGAACGTCTGTATGTGTTCTTTCTTGAAAAACTCGGGGATGCCAACGTAAAAAAAG
>CAZMWO010000043.1:1015-13828 GCA_964569565.1 uncultured bacterium
CTCGAAATCAAGCCATTGGTACAGAATCTTCGCAATACCTGGGAACTCGCGATGCAAAGGCATCAAAACGCGGCACAGGCGAATAATCCGCCGCGCCCACGGCTCAATGTCGCTGTTTAAGCAGAAAGGCAGGTGATCGATTTGTCTGGAATCAGTGGAGTAAGTGGAACCGGAACTGCTGAACTGATGAAAGTCCTCGAAGAGAGCATGCAGGCCAATATGGATCTCGCCGAAAAGATCGTTAAACTGGCCAATTCCGCACAGGTGTCTGAAGCTGAGGCTACCGGGCTCGGCAAAATGGTCGACCTCTACGCCTGACCCGTTTCGGTCTGAAAGTTTGTGTGAAGCGACCCCCTGCTAACGGGGTCGCTTTCATTTTATAAATAAGACCGGGCACAATTATTTGCTTTTACTGTGAGGCTTTTTGTTATAGTAATTTAGTCGATCAAGCATCATTCTCGGGGGTCAGTCATCAGCACGGGTATTATTTTTTACGTTGATGGTCTCAAAAACCTGTATCGTCGTAATGTCGATCCGGCCAGACCGGTTACTGACGGCATGACAGCTTTGCAGATTCTTCATAACCGGTTTCGTGACCGTGGCATTATTGCCGGGTTTGCCCTGGCAGTGCCTGACCGTAGTGAGTATGTCGAGCTTGTCGAGCAGGCGAAAGCACTGGGCATAAAGCCGGTTTCGTTCCAGGTTGAGCAGGTGCTGGAAAAGCCGGTTTCGTTGCAACAGCAGCGCTGGGGACTGGAAGACGACAGTGGCAACGATACGCTGATCGGTGCTGCCTTGGCTCTTGTGCAGGAAAATACCGGCTGGAAAACCCAGGTTGTGATTCCGTTGGCGAATCTGCTGGTAGATGCGGCCGAGGTATACAGCAGTCTGGAACTATATAGAAGAGAGGCATTCGATGCCTGCTTTGCCGAAGAACGGGTTCCTGGTGGCAGCTGGGCAATTTTCAGTGATGAGCTGTTGATCGGGCTGATGCGCAGTCATGCCGATCTCATGTGGGCCCGCGGCGGTCTGGCCTGGGCTTTGCGAAAGCCGCTTTATCCTTTCAAAATCGGGTCATGGCACTGCCCTCGCGTCAGGGCAAGGCTCAACGTCGATTTAAGATTGAACTCAGAGAGAATGCAGGCTGTTTATTCAGCAACTGCCTGGACCGATTTCGCTGCCAGCAGTTTTTCTTATGAAAAATGGCTGGCTGATTCGGGCTGGGAGAAACATTATTGTGATTTCGGGCCGCTGGTGATAAAGCTTGAACCGACCAGCTGCTGTTCCGGCAGTTGTTTTAACTGCCCGCACAGCAGCATGCAGCGAGAATGTCGGGAGATCCCGGCGGAGATAGCAGACCGTCTGGTGGCGGAATACTCTGAAGGAGACGATGTACGCTGGGTTCTCTCGGGCATGGGCGAACCGCTGCTGTATTCAGATCTATCCGGCTTGCTGCGCAGGATTGGCAGGCATCAGGTTACGTTGCATACTTCGTTGCAGAGATTGCCTGACGATAACGATTTTCCGTGGTCTTTGCTCGATCACGTTCGAATAAGCACTGACGCTCTTGCCAGAGAAGGCTTCGACCAGGTCAGGCCTGGCTGCAACTGGGAAAACATCGAAAAATTTCTCAATCTGGCGCGCGAGCGTAAAAAGGCTATGCCCGACAAATTTCCCGAAATTGGTATATCGATGCTTCGTCATCAAATGACCGGGCAGCAGCAGCAGGCATTTCTGCGTTACTGGAAACAGGTTACCAGTCCGGTTTTTCGCGAAAATTTTTTTCGCTGGCCCTTCGATCTTCCGCCAGATCCGGTACAATGGTTTCAGATACTGGGTGAGGCGGAATATGGCAGACCCGGGTCGCGCACCTCGAATATAGATTTTACGCCGGTCAGGCGGCGGCCATGCCGGCACGCTCTTCTTTCGGCAACGGTTTTGTCAGATGGCAGTGTTACCATCTGCCCGTATGATTATGAGGGCAGCCACTCGCATGGTAATCTCATTAATCAGTCATTGAAGGATATCTGGAATTCGCCCTCAGCCAGAGAGTTCAGACAACGGCATCTTCAGCTGCAACTTGTCGATGTTCAGCCATGTGTCGATTGCCGTGACTGGTATCATCCTCTTTAACAGCAGGAGTATTTATGGAAAAGCCGACAAAGTGTGTTCCCTGCAGTTCTGATCTGCCACCGCTCGAGCGCGGAAAGTGCGAAGAGTATCTTGCCGGTCTGCCCGGCTGGGAGCTTGAAGACGATGCCCGCGCCATAGTCAGAAAATTCAGTTTCAAGAATTTTGTTCAGGCTATGGAATTTGCGGCGAAAGTCGGCAGTCTGGCTGAAGAAATGGGTCATCACCCGGTTCTTACCATCGGCTGGGGCTTCTGTCGGGTTCGCTTCAAGACCTCGAAGATAAACGGTTTGCACGCCAACGATTTCGTCATGGCCGGCCTTGTCGAAAAACTGCCCCGCTGAGATCGGCCATTAAAAAAGGTCTCACGCGAGGTGAGACCTTTTTACGAGATGTAATTACAGTTCGATCAGTCGCAGCAGCCCTTTTTGCCAGAGGCTTTGCAGCAGTCGTCAGCTTTTTTGCTGTCTCTGATGCAGTGCCCAACTTCTTTGCACATGGCGCTACCACAGCATTCCTTTTTGGCAAATTTGCAGCCGTCTTTGCACTGTTCGCCGCAAACATGCTGAGCCCAGCACTTTTTACCGTGTTTTTTTGCCTTTTTGTGGCTGCCACAGTCAGGATCAGTGCATTCTTTGCCGGTCACCTGACAGCAGTCTTTGCCTTTGCTGCAGGGCTCTACAGTCTTTTTGGGGGTGTCGCAGCTGTCTTTTTTGGCAAACTTGCAGCCGTTCTTGCACTGGTCGCCGCAAACATGCTGAGCCCAGTTTTTTCTGCCACATTTTGCAGCTTTCTTGTGACTGCCGCAGTTTGGGTCAGTGCATTCTTTGCCGGTCACCTGACAGCATTCTTTGCCCTTGCTGCAGGGTTTAATTTCTTTCTTAACATGCTTTCTGCATTTGCAGTCTTTGCGGTCACAACCTTTTACTTTGCAATCACCACATTTGCCAGAACAGTCCTTGTCGCAGCTTTTGCAGGACTTTTTCCAATGTTTTTTGTGTTTTCTTTTGCCCTTGCAATCGCCGTCTTTGCACTTGCTTCCACAGGTTTTCCCCTGTGTGTCAGGCTTTACTTCGATGGCTTTGGGGGCTTCCTGATTCTGTGAAACATCAACCAGGTAGTTGTCCCATTTAGCTTTCTGGTCGGCAAAGTCAGCTTTGAGGTTCTCGAGAACTGCTTTGTCTTCTGCTGTCGGATTTTCTTTGGTGACCAGGCTCAGTATCTGCTGTCTGATTATCTGCATCTGACCAAGATGGTCGAGCCATGCGTCGTTATCGACAGCCCGCACACCTTCAGCAAAAGCAGGAACAACAAAACAGAGACTGAGAAAAATAACCAGTAGTTTTTTCATACTTCCTCCTGTGAATTGAGTATGTCGTATTGTAACTTGGCAGGAAGCCTGAATGCAAAAGGTATTTCTTTGTGTTATCTGGAGCCCTTGCGGTAACTGGTAAAATTCATTTCGCCCCGGGTGATCTTGATCTCTTTGAGGTTCAGCTTGAACGGGAATTTATCGAGGTTGAGCACCGGATTTATCTTTTTGATAATCATGCCGACGAATGATCTGGGCATGGTCATGCGGTTAACTTTCATTCTGCTGGCGTGAAAGTGTATTTCTCTGCCGTCTTTTACCGACAGTTTGCCGGTTGCCCAGAATTCCACCTTTACCATACCGTATTTGGTGATGCCTGATAATTCCATGGTGTCGGGCAGCAGCTTTATTTTCGGGTCGTTGACCTTGATCGATTTGCTTTTTGCATCGAGAAAGCTGTTCATATCGCTTTCTTTGATGATTACATCCATGTTGATATTCTTCATCGACACCGGATCGATTTTATCTTCTTCGAGCAGCTTTTTTGTGTCAAGCTGCACGTCTTCGAACTCGATGTCGGCCTGGTGCAGATATAGTTTTTCGACCTGCCCGCGTGAAGTCTTTACTACAACCTTTTTAAAGCGTCCTTCTGTACAATCCTTGTCGCCCGGACCGGTGTAAGGGGTTATTTCTATGGTCAAGGTCGCAGGATTATCGAGAAGCTTGTTCATCGATGAAATGAGTTTCTCATGGATTATTTCGGGATTTTCAGCAATCCTGGCGGTTATAGCGGGGTCCGGCTGATAATCTTTCTTTTCTGCATGCGTGCTGCTGCTGACCAGAAGCAGAAATAGCGCCATAAAAACGGCCAGGAGTCTCTGCGAGTGTGGTTGCAAAATTCTATTCATTATTTACCGCCGGAATCAGTATTATCTATAAGCTGTTCATCAGTTTCCTGAAGTGATTTAAGTGTGTTCATCCATACTTTCCACAGAGTCATGCCCTCGTAACCGTTCAATTTGTCATAAAAAGAGAGCTTCTGGAGCGCCGGGTCCCGTAAAGTCATGCCGGTTGTGCTTACCAGATAGTTTTTTTCTGTCCGGCAGGGTTGCCCGGCAATTTTCAGCGAGCTGACGCGCCCGGCAAACCATACTATTTCACTTCCGGCAACAGCTGTCGGCTGAGTGTCGGAATCTTTTACCAGAGCAGATGCGAGTTCGAACAACTCCTTTCCGGACAATCTGAAACTGTGTAACCGGTCATTCTCCATCCCGGCGAGAATATGTCCGGTACATATAACATTGTCAACAAGATGTTGCATCGGAGGTACCCGCAGAAAGGTCACGTCGCTGTTGCATGCCTGTCTGATAAGCCTTGCATGCTGCTTTCCGGCAAATCTGAAGGCTGCCGTTGAGGCTTGAAAAGATGGCCTTATTACTCGTAAAGGCACGACTGCGGTTTCCTTAAACTTTTTTGCTGACTGCCTGAACAGTTCATCGCCTTTCTGGCCGCTGATTTTGCTGAAGGCGAGACGGCGCAGGGTAAGCCTCGGCCAGCCGTTATTGCGCCTGAAAATGTTGATCTGAGGAAGCTGCCGGTGTCCTTCGGCAATCGATAAAAAACAGAGGTTTTCATGCTGTTGGGGGATGGTTGTCGAAAATATTGCCGGCGTGCCGGCGGTCTCAACCTGAATGATCAGATGCCAGCCCGGCAGGGTCTTTAACTCTGCTGCCAGTTGTTCTATTTCCTGGCGGCCGAGATACACTGTTGAAACAGTTATGTCGGAGCTGGTAAAATCCGGCGCCAGACGCCTCAGGCTTCTTTTCGGATTGTCGACAGTAAGATTGCCCCAGTTGTTCAAGGGCAGAATCCGACAGTATTCCGGACTGATGAAGTTGAAATACCATACTTTCTGTTTCCCGGCCTGAAGAAGGCTGAAAGGCGTGAAAACAGTCTGGTTGTCGAGGGTTTCGTGGTTTGTCCAGACGTGTTGTCTGATTTCTCTGCTCAGGCCTGAGTCGGCAAACATTTCGAGGTCGCCCGGGCTCAGTCCTCTGGTGTCGGGATTACAGCGACTGATAAGCTCGCGTTCGACTGCACCGCGAAACAGGTAGTTGAAGGGTGAATAAATATTTGAATCGTTGCCGGGGGCAATGACCAGACTGTCTCTATCCTTGAGTTTTCTGAATGATTCGACCTGGTCGGTGATTCGCCAGCAGAGATCGGGTTTTATTTCGAGGTTGCGGTCGATGCTCGCGAGGTTGCCGCCAAGATTTCCGGGAAGCAGAATCTGCAGCGGCCTGAATACTTCGGCCTGACAGACAGTCGCGATCAGCGCAAAGATCAGCAACAACCAGGCAATACGTGGGGCAGGCTTATGATCAGTCATTGATGCGTTTAACAATGTAAAAACCTGCCAGGGCAAAGATGATGTTCTGAGCCCATGCAGCCAGCATCGGCGGAATATGCCCTGATTTGCCGAGTGCAGAAAAGATACTCATCAGAACATAATAGACGAAAATGATCAATATCGAGACGCCAAAGCCGATAAATGCGCCGCTCCGGTTGTTGGTAAGCCCAAAACTGGCGCCGATTATAGCAAAAAAGAAGCTGGCAAACGGCAGTGAGGTTTTCATGGCGAGGCCGACACGCATTTCGGTTGTATCCATGAACTGAGCTCGTTCATAGGCATCGATGCGATTTTTGAGCTCGTTATAGCTCATTTCGGTAGGTTTTTTGCTCTGTCTGGCAAAGTCTTCAGGGGTTTCTTCGATTGTGTCGATGCGGATGGCGGCCATGCTTTCGGGCGCCGGTACCGCGCTTTTCGTATAATCCTGGATGACCGCGTGTTTGAGAATCCACGCGTCGCCGTTCCAGTCAGCAGTTGCCGCTGATATTCGTTTGGTGAGGACTCCATTGTCGTCATAATACTCGAGCAGCACCTTTTCCATCTGCCCGCGCTTTTCATAGACTTTTCTGGCGTAGGCAAAGGCTCCATCCGAAGTGCGCATGATAGAATTTTCAGAGGCTTCGGGTTCGATAAGACGCATGATTTCCTGCCGCCTTATGTTGCGCGCCCGCTCGTTGCTTCCGGGTACGATGAGTTCGTTAAAGATGAAGCTGATAATGGTGATCATCAGGGCAAAGATGATTACCGGCACCAGGATTCTGAAAAAATTCGTGCCGCCGGCGCGCAGGGCTGTGGTCTCGGAGTCTTTCGACATGCGCCCGAAGACCAGCAGATTGGCGAGCAGAACCGACATCGGGAAGGTGAAGATCATGTCCTGCGGCAGGCGGTTGAGAAACCAGCGCCCCATGACGCTGAGCCCGACATTCTCGTTGACAATGCTCTGCAGTGCCGACATCAGAGGGTCTATCGCGATAATGGTAACGAACAGAAAAAAGCCGAACAGAAATGGCCCTATCAGTTGGGTGAAAATGTAGCGGTCCAATATTCTGATCATGGTGCGTAGATTAACTCGTACAGTTTGAATTTTTTAGCTCAGATGGTATTATGACTTTCAATTTATCATATTTCAACTGCAAAAGAGAAAGGTAGCAGAAAAATGAAAATAGCAATGATCGGCACAGGTTATGTTGGTCTGGTAAGCGGAACCTGTTTCGCAGAATCAGGCAACGATGTAGTCTGTGTGGATAAGGATGTTAAGAAGATAGAGGATCTCAAAAATGGCATCATACCGATCTATGAACCCGGCCTTGACGGTCTGGTCAAACGTAATGTCGAAGAAGAGCGTCTGACTTTTACTACCAGCCTTGAAGAGGCGGTGGCCAAATGTCTTCTGCTGTTCATAGCTGTCGGCACACCGCCCGGGGAAGACGGTTCGGCTGACCTGCAGCACGTTATAGCGGTTGCGCGCGGTATCGGGCGCAGTATGACCGAATACAAAATCATCGTCGACAAATCTACCGTACCGGTTGGCACCGGCGAAAAGGTCAAGGCGGTAATCAGGGAAGAACTGGCAAAACGCGGCGAGAATATTCCCTTCGATGTTGTCAGCAATCCTGAATTCTTGAAAGAAGGCAATGCCATAGACGACTTCATGAAGCCTGACCGTGTGGTAATAGGCTGTGATGATGTTCGTACCGGCGAGTTGATGAAGGAACTTTATTCGCCGTTCGTGCGCACCGGCAAGCCGATTCTGGTAATGGACATCGCTTCGGCTGAAATGGCCAAATATGCTGCCAACGCGATGCTGGCGACCAAAATTTCGTTCATGAATGATATTGCCAATCTCTGCGAAATTCTCGGGGTTGATATTGCGCAGGTCCGCCAGGGAATTGGCTCTGACTCGCGCATTGGTTACCCTTTCATTTTTCCGGGCGCCGGCTATGGTGGGTCGTGTTTTCCAAAAGACGTTCAGGCGCTGGTTCGAACCGCTTCGCAGAATTCATATAAACTCGAAATTCTCGAGGCAGTCGAAGCGGTTAATTACCGTCAGAAAAAAGTTCTCTTCAGCAAGGTCGTGCGCCGGTTCGGCGAAGATCTCAAAGGTAAAACCATAGCGGTATGGGGGCTGGCGTTTAAGCCGAATACCGACGATATGCGCGAGGCTCCGGCGATTGTGCTGATCGATCAGTTGCTGGCTGCTGGTGCAACGGTACGGGCCTATGACCCCGAAGCAACCAAAGAAGCACGCAAGATTTTTGCCGACCGCATCAGCTATGGCAAAAAGTCCTATGAAATACTCGAAGGCGCCGATGCACTGGTAATTGTTACCGAATGGAACGAATTCAGGCGCCCCGATCTCGACAAGGTCAAGAGCCTGCTCAAAAAGCCGATCATTCTTGATGGACGTAATCTTTTTGAACCGAAAAAGATGCGCGATCTCGGTTTCGATTATGAAGGAATCGGGAGAAGACTATGAAACTGATTCTGCCGGTCGCCGGAAAAGGAACCAGATTAAGACCTCATACTTTTACCAAGCCGAAATCATTGGTGCGTGTGGCTGGCAAAACAGTGTTGCAGCACGTCATAGATGGGCTGAAAAAGCTTAAGATCGATGAATACATAATTATCACCGATGAGAACGGCCTGGTGATTCAGCGTTATGTTGAAAAGCACTATCCCGGCCTGAATGCCGTATACATTCAGCAGACCGAACTGCTCGGACCGGCGCATGCGGTTGCACTTGCGTCTCCGCGCATCAAGCCCGGCGACGACGTTCTCGTGGTATTCAACGATACGCTGTTTGTGACTGATCTTACGCGCATACCCAAACTCTGCGACGGTCTCGACGGCCTTATCTATTCAAAGGAAGTCGAAGATTATCAGCGTTTCGGTGTTAACGTCATGCGCGACAACATTATCGTAGATATGGTTGAAAAGCCTGATGCGCCGGTAAGTAAGCTGGCGCAGGTCGGTCTTTACTATCTCAAGGATGGCCGCAGTTTCATGGACTATATCGCTCGTGCCATCAGCGAAAATCTCCGGGTCAAAGGCGAGTTTTATCTTCCGGAAGTTTTCAAGCTGATGATAAAAGATGGCAAACAGCTGGGTGCGCCTGAGATCGAAGAGTGGCTCGATTGTGGTAAGCCTGAGACGCTTCTATATACCAACCGTTTTCTGCTCGAGCGCGCCAGCGGCAACCATGTGTGTCTGGAGGGTTGCGTGATAATACCCCCGGTCTCAATTCATCCGAGTGCTGAAGTCAGGCACAGTGTAATCGGGCCTTACGTCTCGATTGCAAAGAACTGTAAGATTCATGATTCTATAATCAAGGATTCGGTAATCAACCCGAATTCGATATTGCGCAGCACGGTACTCGAAAAATCGCTTATCGGAGACTCGGTAGAACTTACCGGGCAGTTTCAGCGAATGAACATAGGTGACAACAGCATTATCGATCTTAGCGCAAGGACCTTGCTGAATCAGTAGTCCGCTTCAGCGGGCAGCTCAAATATCAAGGGGGTGTAAGGCATGCTGAACGGAAAAAGCATTCTTGTAACCGGTGGCACAGGCTCTTTTGGTAAAGCCTTTGTCAGAAAGGCACTGGAAGAGTTCGATCCGCGCAAGATAATCGTATATTCGCGCGACGAGTTCAAACAGTACCAGATGTCGCAGATGTTTCCTTCAGACCGGCTGAGATTTTTTCTGGGCGATGTTCGCGATGAAAAAAGGCTCTATCGGGCTCTTTGCGGGGTAGACCTGGTAATTCACGCCGCCGCCATAAAACAGGTGCCGGCCTCAGAATACAACCCGTTCGAAGCGGTGCAGACCAACATCATGGGCGCGCAGAACCTGATAAATGCATCACTGGAAGCCGGCGTACAGAAAGTCGTCGCGTTGAGCACCGACAAGGCCTGTAACCCGGTTAACCTTTATGGCGCCACCAAGCTGTGCTCTGACAAACTGTTTATCGCGGCCAATGCCTATTCTGGCAAGATGGTCACAAGATTTGCCGTTGTGCGTTACGGTAATGTCATCGGCAGCCGTGGCAGCGTGGTGCCGTTGTTTCAGAAGCTCGCAGAAGCAGGCGAACTGCCGATAACCGATGAGCGTATGACCAGGTTCTGGATCACTCTGCCGCAGGCGGTCAAATTCGTTGTCGATTCGTTCAACATCATGACCGGCGGTGAACTTTATATTCCGAAAATACCAAGCATGCGTCTGACCGACCTGGCGCAGGCGATCGCACCGGGTTGCCGCTACCGGGTGATTGGCATCCGCCCTGGTGAAAAGCTGCATGAAATGATGATTTCGCGGGATGATTCACGCAACCTTTATGAATATGGCGATCGCTATATTAAACTGCCAGATTTTCCTTTCTGGCGGGTTGTTCTGCCGGAAGGTGCCGAGGCGGTTTCTGAGGGTTTTGAATACTCGAGTGATACTAACCGCCAGTGGCTGGATGTTGAAGGCCTGAAGGTTCTTCTGCAGCAGAAGGGCGTGGTTGAATGAAATTCATTCCCTACGGGAGACAGGAAATCACCCGTGAAGATATCGAAGCGGTTGTCGCCGTTTTGAAATCTGATTACCTGACCCAGGGGCCTGCCATCGAAAGCTTTGAAAAGGCGGTGTGTCTCGAAGCCGGTTCTGGTCATGCAATTTCCTGCAGTAACGGTACGGCGGCACTGCATCTGGCATGTATGGCGGCCGGTCTGCAGGCGGGCGAACTGGCGGTAACCACGCCGATAACCTTCGTTGCCAGTGCTAATTGCGCGCGATACGTAGGAGCCGATGTCTGGTTTGCCGATATCGACCCGGAAACTCTTACCATGTCGCCGCTGGCCTGCCGTCGTATGCTGGAAAAGGCGCATTCACAAAAACGGCCGGTGAAAGTAGTGGTGACCGTTGATTTTGCCGGGCATCCCTGTGATATGCAGGCATTCGCGCAGCTGAAAAAGGAATTCGGGTTTGTCTGGATTCAGGATGCCTGCCATTCGATCGGCGCAACCTGGGAAGACAGCCAGGGTATTCGCTGGAAAGTAGGCGAATGGCCGATGCCTGATATGACGGTATTGAGTTTTCATCCGGTAAAGCATATTACTACCGGCGAAGGCGGAATGATTCTGACGCACGACGACGGGCTGGCCCACGTTCTCAGGCAACTGCGCACGCACGGCATCACGCGTGAGACGTCTGAATTCAGGCACAAGGCTGAAGCCTTTGCCGAAGACGGCACAGCTAACCCCTGGTATTACGAGATGCAGCAGCTTGGTTTTAATTACCGTATGACCGATATTCAGGCAGCTCTTGGCGAGTCGCAACTGCATCGACTGGCAGCTGGCATAGTGCGCCGTCGCGAAATCGTCGCGGCTTACGAAGCCCGTCTTGGCGGGCACCCGCATATCGCTTTTCCCAAAGCGGCAGAAGGCGTCTGGCATGCTTATCATCTGGCGGTGGCTCTTGTCGATTTCGATTCTGCCGGCAAAAGCCGGGCTGTAGTGATGAACAATCTCCGAGAGGCTGGTATCGGCACGCAGGTGCATTATATCCCGGTGCCGTTGATGCCTTATTATGCAGCAGCAGGTGGTATCGAAGAATGCCCGCAGGCTCAGGCATATTATCAGAAGGCTTTGTCGCTGCCGTGTTTTCCGCAACTGACCGACGCCGACATTGCTAGAATCTGTTCTGTTCTCGAGGTGGCTTTGGCTTGAGCAGAGTAGAAAATCAGATTGTTATTCAGGGGCGCATGAGTTCGACCCGGTTACCGGGCAAAACTCTGATGGAACTCGCCGGCCGTCCGGTGATAGAACATGTGGTCAGGCGCTGCCGTGCCGCCCTCACGGTTGATCGCGTTGTCGTGGCTCTGCCTGATGCGGCGGTCGATGACAGTCTGTATCAGTGGTGTGTCACTAATGAGGTAGCATGTGTCAGAGGCAGCACTGAAGACGTTCTTTCGCGCTACATCAAGGCGCTCGATGTTTTCCCCTGTCGCACTCTGGTGCGAATAACCGCTGACTGCCCTCTGGTTGATCCGGGTCTGATCGATTCACTGCTGTTTCTGCACGAAACAGCGGGTAATGATTATACTTCGAATGTCGGGCCGCCTGATTTTCCAAAAGGTTTCGATACAGAAATCGTCAGTGCAGAAGTGTTACGGCGCGTTGATTCTATTGCACAGTCTCAGCCGCATCGCGAACATGTGACCCTTTATATCAGGGAACACCCTGGCGAATTCAAGTCAGCCAGCATGTCGTTTGGCCTTAAAATGCCGGATATCAGGCTTACGCTCGACAGACCTGAAGACTATCAGGCGCTACAGAAGATTTTTGATGGCCTGGCAGGCAGTCAGCCGCTCTGTTCTCTGTATGAGATACTGGCTTATCTGCATGAGCACCCCGAAATACTGGCAGTCAACTCAGCCGGCGTGCCTTTTAATTTGCCGGCAGGTTTGCACGGGGGCAATAAGCTGTTATGCCGATAGGGTTGAATCGCAGGGGCCTGGCTCCGACCAGAACCGCTGTTTTCAGGGTAGACGCCGGTCCGGGCATTGGCCTGGGGCATTTCATGAGATGTCGCACTCTGGCCCTGGAACTGGTCAGGCGCAAATGGGTCGTATTTTTTATCGGATCCGGATTGCCGAAAGACATGCTGGATATCGGTATTAGCAGAGTCAACCAGGTTATCAATCTGATCGAATTCGGGCCGTTTAGAACACCGGCCGAAGATTCGCGGGCTCTGCTCGAAATTCTCAACCGCGAATTCGATCTACGCGTTGATTGCCTGGTCATAGATACCTATTCTTACCATCGCGAAGACTATGCCTTTTTTCAGCGGTTTGGCCGGCAAAAACTGCCGGTTCTGGTCATCGATGATCTTGCCAGCCGTGATACGCCGGCGCAGGCTGTGCTGAATCCAAATCCGCTGTTTTCACGTGAACCCTACGAACGCCAGAAGATCCCCTCTA
>CAZMWO010000044.1:0-9518 GCA_964569565.1 uncultured bacterium
AAAGCAGCAAAAAAAGTATTGCAGGCATTGACACATTCTATATATCTCAGTAGAATCATATTACGTGGTTCAGATTTTATCATAAAATCTGAATCCAGCGCGTATAAGGAGTATAAGAGTATGATACATAGAATCGCGCAGGCAGCCGTGCTGATGTTGCTTCTGTCTTTAGTTGCAACGACAGCTTATGCTAACGAAGCGCCCCTCCTCAGAGTAACCTTTCTCGATGTACATCAGGGCGATTGTATTTTGATACGCTCTGCTGAGAAAACCATAATGATTGACGCCGGTGACGATAATCGTAATGCCGCCCAGCGTTATATCATTCCCTACCTCAAAAAAGAGGGAATCAAGCATATCGACCATGCTTACATTACGCATCCGCATCGCGACCATTTCGGTGGGTTCATTGAACTGGTGCGAGAATTCACTTTCGGCGAATTCGTCTATTCAAACGATACAGAAATTTCTTCAGACGAAGAGCGTGATTCAGCAGACCCCGAGCGCGGGCCGCAGGATGGCCTGATTTACGCGCAACTGCGCGATCTCATCAACAAGAACAAGATTCCGTACAGACGCGCCAGCATGGGCGAAATGCTCAACTGGGGAAAAGGCATCAAGGCTGAGGTGCTCTACTGCGATGCCAGAAGAGAAGATCCTGACAACAAGCTGCCTGAAGACCTTAAAGTCAATCCGAACGACATGTCGATCGTCATTAAAGCCACTGTTGGCAAGATAAGCTACCTTTTTACCGGAGATGCCGAAAAGAAACCTGAAGCAGATATGGTTGCCCTGCACGGCAACAAACTCAAAAGCACAGTTCTGAAATCAGGCCACCACGGCAGCAAAACTTCCTCGTCACATTCTTATATGGATGTTGTACTGCCTGAATATGGTGTTATAAGCGCCGGCACCGGTAATTCTTTCGGTCATCCAACCCAGACAGTTCTCGATATCTATGATTATCATAAGATGAAAGTTTTCAGAACCGATAAAGATGGCCACGTCGAAAGCTACACAGACGGCAAGACAGTCAGATTTGTAACAGACAACAGCCTGCTCGAATTTGCCCAGAAGCCTAAAGTTATTTCTCTGACTGCTAATTCAGCGACCATCCAGTGGACTACCAACAAAGCCGGCACAACCGCAGTATTTTACGGTGAAACCGGCCTTACAAGTTCAAAAGTCTATGATCACGCAGTAAAGACTCATACCGTCACGCTAACTGGCCTGAAGCCTTCTACAGCATACAAATTCAAAGTTGAAAGCCAGGATCCCCGTGAAATCGACAAGATAATCACCTTTGAAGGTGAACTGACAACTCCCGCCGGCACTGCAGACCCGCTCCCCAAGATCGTCAGCATCGGCGCCAGCTATGATAAGCTCTATATGAAACATCCGTTCAAGATTCTTGTTCCGGTCAAGAATCCCGCCACGATAGCAGCTTCAGGCATATTGCTCGAGGTCTACCATTCGGCCATCTGTCCGACAAATCTGATCGACAACGTAAAGTTCGACACGCTGGCGCCAGAAGAAACCGTGCAATCTGCCTTCCCGACCCAGATCGACTGGCTCGGCGAAGTTGAGCTGATAGCGGTTCTCAAAAAGGGCACCAAAATAATCGATACAGCTTCGGTAATAGTTACCCTTGACGCCAAAACCATGCTGGTGGACTGTGTACACGGTAATAAAGACTATTTTACCGGCCGATTTGCCGGCATGAAAATGGATCTGTTTCAGAGTTATGGTATTCAGATGCGCAGCATATCGAAAACAATCACCTATGATATGATAAAAGATGCGTTTGTCATCGCAATACCTCACCCGACCCTGGATTTCAAAAAAGAAGAAATCACCGCCCTCAAGAAGTTCGTATCAGGCGGCGGTTCGCTGATCATGTATGGCAAATCAGACTTTCGCAATCTTTCCAACCCGGACATGTTCAACAGCGTGCTTAAAGGAATAGGCAGCAAGATCAGATTCAATGACGACCAGATGTGTGATCCGACCGATAACATCGGGCCGCCATACCGCCCGTTCATCAAGAATTTTCCGGCCGGCGAAATCACCGGCGATGTTAAGAAGCTTCTGCTGCGCGACTCCTGCACGTTCATAAATTCAACCAACAAAGGCCTGGTTGCCAGCAAAAATCTGTTTCTGCTTGCTACCGGCGACGGCGATGCCTACAACTCTGACGCTGACGCTCTGGGTGACGCATACATTTACGCCAGTCACACCCCTGTGCTCCCGATACCGGTAGCCGCGGCCGAAGACCTTGGATTTGGCAGAGTCGCCTGCTTTGGTGAAGCTCTATATCAGGATAGCTTCTACACCAGTCCTGGCGATCTCGACACAGTTCCGTTCAACCGCAACGTCATCCGCTGGTTAACTCTTGGCAAAGAAAAAACCATTCGCGAGATGCTCGATTATATCGCCGACCTCGACAACGAAAGTGATCCGGAAGTGCGCGCCGACAGATACGAAGAACTTTCCCCGATCGTGATTCAACATTTCCGCAGCGAGATTGACAGTGCCGCTTCATCAATGCACGATGTTGATGAAATGCTCTCTGAGTATGGCGACAGTTACTCGATTGAAGGATTGAAACAGCAGGTGAAACAACTGCACCGATTCGATTCTCTGCACACTGATAACTGATAAGTTCAGATTATAAAAGGGGCTGTCTCATAGAAATATGAAACAGCCCCTTTTTATTTCTCTTTCATACCACATTCCTCTGTTAACATTGAATCTGGTTGTTATTTGTCATTGGCGACTGCAAGGCATAGCCAAAGCAGGAAGCAATCTCACTGACAGAAGGATCAGCTCAGAGCTGGCTTATTCTTTCGGCATACCGCTTCGTCGTGTCGCGATTCCAGGTTGCTTTTTACTTCGTTTTTTTACCGGCTTTTGCCGGTTCCGCAGGGGTAGTCGCTGATTCGGTATTTTCAGTATCAGCCTGTGTGCCATCAGCAGACTTGTCGTCAGAACCCTCAGCGTTATCGCCGTCTTCCGGGGCAATGACTTCAGCATCGCTGGCAAGTTCCTGTTCTGCATTTTCTTCAGAGAGACTGGCTCTCTTTTCGGCTTTAATGCTGTCAGTAAGATCTCGAGCCTCAAGCACGAAGTGAGCGAGCATCCTGTTCATTTCGTCAGCAACCATGCTCAGGTGCTTGGTAATCTTCGCCATATCCTGAATTGAGTCGCGCTGTGACTTGAGTGACTCAAGAACGCCATCGACTTCCTTGGTTGTTGTCTTGGTTGTGATAGAGAGGTTTTCGATCGAAAGACTGATCGCTTCGATGTTTTTGCTCTGCTCAACCGAAGACTTGCTGATATCCTGAACCTGCACGTTAACGCTTTCAGAAGCCATGCCGATTTCATCAAGATAACCGCCGGCCTGGTTGATAATTTTAACACCTTCCTGAACCTTGTCTTTACCAAGGCTCATTTCTTCAACGGCCTTATTAGTCTTATGCTGAATTTCACCGATAAGTGCGCCGATTTCTTCGGCCGCCTTGGCACTCTGTTCAGCCAGTTTTTTAACGTTGGCAGCGACCACGACAAATCCCTTGCCCTGTTCTCCGGCTCTTGCCGCTTCAATGGCAGCGTTCAAAGCAAGAAGGTTGGTCTGCCTGGAGATGGCAGTGATCGTGAGAACGATCTTACCGATTTTTCTCGACTGATTCTTCAGTTCCTCGAGAACTCGCGATGAATCGCCAACTGCTCTTTCAATTTCCTTAATAGTTGTTGAGGCTTCGCGGACCGCTTCCATACCTTGCGTCGCTTTAAGACGATTCTGCACAGATTCTTCATAAGCACGGTTAGAACGCTTGGCTATCAGTTGTGAGTTGGCAGAGATTTCTTCAATTGCAGCGGCGGTAGATTCAAGTGTCGAGGCAGAATCCTTGGTGGCCTTGGTAATTCGCTGGGTGTTACCAAAAATGTTTTGAATCGACTCATTCGACTGTAGAGTGAGATTTGAAATTCCGTTTGCCATGTGCGAGAGTCGGTTGATAACATCCTGGATCTGCAGGAGCAGTCTTTGAATATAGCCGATGAATTTATTGAAACGGTCAGATACCTCGGTGACTTCATCTTTACCAATGATTGCAAGGCGCTTGGTAAGGTCGCCGCGACCACGGGAAATTTCTTCAAGGCCCTGTGAAACGCCTCGAATCTGATTAACTACACCGGTGATAACCACCATGGTAATACCGGTCATGACAACCAGGCCAAAAATAATGAGAAATATCGAAAAGTTCTGAGCCTTGTTCAATGCCCCCATCATGCCCTGTGTGTCGACTGCAGCGAGTATTACCCAGTTAGAATTCGGCACAGGAGCGGCAGCAAGCAGAATATTCGACTTGTCACCCGTCAGAAATTCATGGAAACCGCTACGGTTATTGACTATGCGTTCGGCGTGATCCTGTAATTCTGGCTCGTTGGAGTTAAGAAAAATTCGCTTCTGGGGGTCGAGAATGCACTCCTGTTCTGAGTGCGCCAGATAAAACCCGTTCTGCGAATATTCACTCGAAAGCAAAGAGGCTTTACCACCTACTGTAGACAATGACCCGGGAACATTGCCCATAAGAGTCTCAAGACTTACGCCAATAGCTACTGTTCCTATTTTTTTACGTTGCAGAAGGATTGGTTTGAAAATAAAACAAACACGCTCCCTGAGGTCATCTTCGCCCTGCTGATAAAAAACCGGACTACGGTAAACACCTTCAGCTTCGAGTGTATCGAACATTTTTCTCGAAATATATCTCCTGTATGGGGCGTCATCGAGGGGAAGAAGTTGACCGTTGTTGCCGGCACGAAATACGGGGTCGCCCTCTTCATTGAGAATAGCGACCTCAATGATGTCGTTAGGCATATAGTCTTCACTTCTGACCAGAATGCTATCGACAGGAGCTTTTAAAACCTGTTTCCACTGCTCGATAAGTTCCGTTTCCTCGGGAGCCTGGTCAAGCCATGACAGGAACTGCACTGTCGAATTCATTCTGGAAATATGTTCAGCGATTTTTTCAAAATCCATCATTGAAACGCCGATCTTGCCGGCTTCAGCAGCCAGAATCGTCTGAATCTGCACCGGAATCTGCGTCTTTACAGCGTTACGAATCTGCTCGGACGTAAAAAAAATCAGCCCGAGAAGGATCAACGAAACCAGAACCATTGTAAAAAAAAGTCTGGTCTTGATTTTTAAGTTCTTAAAAAATTCCACCAGTTGTATCCTTTTATTTTGCCGGTATCAAGATGATATCACCAGCTTTAATAACGTGCTTGCTGCTGATGTTATTGAGATTAAGCAATCTGGCAAGTGGCACCTTGTGCTGAACCGCTATCTTGGATAGGGTATCGCCGGCCTTTACCTGATAGCGCTTTGCCTTGCTCTTGCTTTCCGCCTTCTTAGCCTGAGCAGTTTTGCGTCTCGCGGCCGTAGCTTTCCTGGCGGCCTCTTCAGTTTTTATGTAATCGAGATATGAGGTGTCGAGTCCTTCCTGGATCGGGTTGAGAAGAAAGTCTCTGACACCTAGATAAACGCCCTGCGCCATGCGTGTTCTGGCGTTATAATTCTTGAGAATGGCGGCATCATGCAGATTGGAAGTATAGCCAAATTCGACCAGAACAGAAGGCATGGCCATCGAATGCAGCACCTTGAAGCCGGCTCTTTTAACTCCACGTGATGGCAACTCGGTCACCGAGGCTCCCAGCTGAACTTCAATACGCTCAGCCAGCTGCCTGCTCTTGTTCATAATCGACGCCTGGCGCTCAACGATTTCCTTCTTAACCACACTGCTGCTTTCAACAGCGGCAACACCACCGAAATCGACCTGATTTTCCATCTCGGCAACCAGCCGTTCAGCCTCACCAACAGCGCCACGCGGGGACTCATAGTATACTTCGATGCCACGAATAACCTTGCGCGAGTTGTAGTTCACATGCAAACTGATAAACGCGTCTGCACCGAGATGTTCGGCAATTTCTCGCCGGCGCGGCAGGGGAATGATATAATCGCCATCGCGCGTCAATACTGCCTTGAACCGTGGGTCTCTGTCAAAGTATGCTTTGATGAGCTTACCCATGGTCATTACATAGTTCTTTTCGATGATGCCATTGTTTCGGGTGCCGGGATCTTCACCACCATGGCCCGGATCGAGAACCACGATCTTTACATTTTCAGCCTTGAGCCGGTTGACTTCACTCAATTCAGCATTACGACGTTTTATAAGCTGTGCCTGAGGTTCTCTCAGAAAAATTACGATGCGATCACCCTTGTTGGCAGTTACCGGCAGTACGAAGGTTTTTGCTTCAACCCCGTCAGGAACCCTGAAAAAAACTCTGACGCGATGATCAGTCAGCTGCTGAACCGTAAGAACCTCTAGAAAAGGGTTCTGCAGTGGATATCGCTGGCGGCCCGGCCTGAAAACACAATTATCTATGTCAAAATATAAAGTTCCGTCTCTCAGCTGAGAAACCGCTGAAACAGAGGGCGGGGCACTGATGTCCATGACAACCTGCGCTTCTTCAGGACTCTGCCAGAAACGGATATCAGTAATTCTGGAGTCGTCAGCAGACCACGCGACCATAGAACTGCAAACGAAAATCATTAATAATAGCGCTAAATTCAGGGTGTTTCTATTAGTCACAAATTTTTCCATGTTATAGGTGTATCGGCATAAAATTTATGCAGAGATTATATCAGGTTTAACGCTGAGTTTAAAGCAGGAAGGTTTTTTCTTATCTGTCAAAACGAACAAACTTTGCTGAGAGCTGCCCGCAAACGTTTCAGGTAAACCGTCCGATCGATATTGACAGCTCCAAGTCTTGCTGTATGCGGAGTGATAACCTGTGAATCGAACAGTTCGTAGCCGCGCTGGCGCAGATGCTCGAAAAGAAACATGAGCGCCATGGTTGATGCGTTTGACACCACGGAAAACATTGATTCTCCTGCAAAAAAACCACCGATAGCAACCCCGTATACTCCGCCGACAAGAATGCCTTCGCGATAAACCTCTACACTGTGAGCATGCCCCAGTTCGTGCAATCTGGAATATGCGCTGATAAACTCGGGGCTGATCCAGGTTGTTTCGCGTCCTGGCGCCGATCTGGCACAAGCATTCATCACATCGACGAACTTTTTGTCTATCGAAAAAGAGAATCTGCCGCTGCGATATAGCCTTGCCATGCGGCGACTCAATTTGAACCCGGAAATTTCGAAAATGGCGCGTGGGTCAGGCGACCACCAGGTTATTGGCTTCACCGACCACGGAAATATGCCTGAAGAATAGGCACGCAAAAGCGTATCCGGCTCAAGGTTACCGCCGAATGCCAGCAGACCATCTTCATTAGCCCATTCCGGGTCAGGAAATATCAACTGACTCATCAGCATGCACAATACAGCATTTCAAACAATGATTCAACCCATGAATGCCATGTGAAACAATTTTCAAACATTGAAAACTATACAGCAATATGTTAATGTATCGCGTTTTCGAAAATTTGGAGCAGTTTTTCAGGAGAAGCAAACAAGATGCTCGAGCCAAAATCATTTGCAGGCGGGCTTCATCCGCCAGAAATGAAGACCACAGCTGACAGGGCCATACAGAATCTGCCACTGCCAGACCGCGTGGTACTTCACGTTTCTCAGCACATAGGGGCACCGGCAAAGCCGACCCATAAAATCACCGATAAGGTTAATTGTGGGGAAGTAATAGCAGAAGCCGGCGGCTACGTGTCAGCCCCGATACATGCAACAATAACCGGCTCGGTAATAGCAGTCGGCAATTTCATGCATCCTTTCGGCGTGCCATCACCTGCAATAGTTATCGAGCGCGACCATGCGGCCCAGGAACCCTCCTACACCTATGAAAACGGGCTCGAACTCAGTGCCGAAGAGATCAAGAAACGAATTCAGAACTCCGGCATGGTGGGCCTTGGTGGTGCCACTTTTCCGACGCACGTCAAGCTTTCTCCGCCTGATACCAAGCCTATTGACACAGTAATTCTCAATGGCGTCGAATGCGAACCGGCTCTGACTTCCGATCACCGCCTGATGCTCGAAGAACCCGACAAAGTAATCAACGGTCTGCAACTGCTCATGAAGGCTCTGAACGCAAAACAAGGCATCATCGGCATAGAGATGAACAAGCCCGATGCCATAAAAATCTTTGAAGACAAGTTCAAAAATTCTCCGAACATGTCGGTGCAGCCTCTCACGGTCAAATATCCGCAAGGTGGCGAAAAACAGCTCATCTATGCATGTCTCGGCCGTGAAACGCCGTCAGGCGGCCTGCCGATGGATATCGGCGTCGTCGTTCAGAACGTTGCATCGGCAGCAGCGATTGCTGATGCGGTCAATCTACAACGGCCACTGCTCGAGAGAATAGTTACGCTATCGGGCAATTGCGCCGTAAACCCGGGTAATTACCGGGTTCGCATCGGCACGACCGTTGCCGATTTCATCCAGATGACCGGCGGCCTGAAAAAGGATGTTCCGCTTAAAAAAGCGATCATGGGCGGCCCGATGATGGGTTTTGCCCTGTTCGACCTTAACATCCCGATAATCAAGGGAACCAGCGGCCTTCTCTGCTGGGACAGCGAAGAAGCCGCGCAACCTCGCGAAACCCCCTGCCTGCGCTGCGGCAACTGCATCAGAGCCTGCCCGATGGGATTGATGCCACAGAAAATGAAGCAGCTGATAGATCATCGCAAATGGGACAAGGTCGATGAAATAGGCATGCTGGACTGCATCGAGTGCGGCTGCTGCGCCTACGCCTGCCCATCCTCTCTGCCTCTCGTGCAGAGTTTCAAACTCGGCAAAAAGAACGTAATGGCTGAACGCAAAAAAGCTACAGCCAGCAAAGGATAGCAGTTATCATGAATACAACAACAGCAGCAACAGCTTCTGTCTCCCCGAGACTGCTGGTAACCAGCTCACCTCACGTTTTTTCGGGACTGACCGCAGCACGCGTCATGTGGGATGTAAATCTTTCACTTGTGCCGGCACTGGCCATGGCGTTCTACAACTTCGGCAGCCGGGCAGCGCTGGTGATCCTGGCTTCTGTTCTCGGCGCAGTTATTGCCGAATTTCTTATTCAGAAATTTCTTATGAACAAGCCGGTTTGTATCAGCGATGGCAGCGCCGTCGTCACCGGTATTTTGCTGGCATTCTGCGTGCCTGCCGCCCTTCCGGTATGGATCGCCTTTATTGGTGGATTCATAGCCATTGCCCTGGGAAAACAGGTCTATGGCGGTCTCGGACAGAACATATTCAACCCGGCTCACGTGGCCCGTGCTTTGCTTCTTGGCAGCTGGCCAGTCTATATGACCACCTGGCTTAAGCCCGGCACCGGCGCCGACGCGGTAACCTGTGCAACTCCGCTTGGCTTCATCAAAATTGCCGGAAACGATGCCGATGTCATGAAAAAACTTGCTGAATCTGGAACCTCTCTGGTCAGCCACACGCTCAGCGAGCTTCAAATCAGCTTCTCAGACCTCTTCTGGGGTATCAA
>CAZMWO010000044.1:9528-13649 GCA_964569565.1 uncultured bacterium
CTGGTGAGGCTGTATGGTATGCCGATGGCAAGACTGGTGCAACCGCCTTGGAGCAGCTTGGCTCTACCGGCGAGATGCAGTGGAGCGCTTTGGACGCATTCTTCGGCTTTATGCCCGGTTCACTTGGTGAGACCTCCAAGGCTGCCCTTCTTCTTGGTGGTATCTACCTGCTGATCCGCGGCCATATCACCTGGCAGGGCCCGGTTGCCATGTGCGCAACCGTATTTGGCGGCGCCCTGATATTCGGCGGTTCGCTTGAATACGCTCTGTTTCACCTGCTGACCGGGGGCCTGATCATCGGCGCGGTTTTCATGATCACCGACATGGTTACTTCACCCATGACCGGCAGGGGACAGCTGATATTTGGTTTTGGTTGCGGCGCTCTCACTCTTCTGATCAGAATGAAGGGCGGCTATCCGGAAGGCGTGTGCTATTCCATACTGATTATGAATTCTCTTGTTCCGCTGATCGACAAGTTTACTGTTCCGCGCAAATTCGGCACAGTAGCGAAGAAGGAGGCAGCTGCATGAACGACATGTTACGCACGGGTTTTTTTCTGTTCATCGTTAGTGCGATAGCCGGCGTTCTTCTCGCCGTAACCGAGTCACAGACCGCTCCCAAAATTCTGGAAAACAAGCTCAGACAGCTTGAACAGGCACGTACCGAGGTTTTGCCGCAGGCAAAAAAATTTAAAGAGGTCAAGCCGGAAAATCCCGCTGAAGGTCTGGAATACGCGGCCGGTTTTGCTGAAAACGGTGAACTGGCCGGGATCGTGGTAAATGTCGCCCCCAAAGGCTATGCCGGCCCCATCGAAATGGTCATGGGCCTCAAAGCCGATGGCAGCATATCAGGCGTCAAGATTCTTTCGCAGAAAGAGACTCCGGGGCTCGGCACCAAACTCGCTGACGAAGTCTTCATGGCACCGTTCAAGAAACTGCTGGAAACAAAGCCCAAACCAGTATTTCTGGTCAAAAAAGACGGAGGCGATGTTGACGGAATTACAGCTGCAACGATAAGCTCCCGGGCTTTCTGTGCTGGCGTCAGAGAGGCACTGAGCACTTACGAAAAAGTCAAAGGCCAGTTGCCAACCATCTCCGCACCAGCTGCAACGCCCGCTTTGCCGCAATCAGGAGAACAGAAATGACCCCGACTCAGCAACTAACCAAAGGATTCTGGAAAGAAAACCCGATTTTCGTGATAGGCCTCGGCCTCTGTCCTACGCTGGCAGTTTCATCATCATTGGCCAATGCTGTAGGAATGGGCGTTGCCGCTACCTTTGTCCTCATCGGCAGCAATATGATGATCTCTCTTCTGCGCAGCATAATTCCCTCGAAAATCAGAATTCCCGTTTTCATCGTCATCATTGCTACTTTCGTTACCATCATCGACAAGCTGATAGCGGCCTATTCTCCGACTCTTTCAGCCAGTCTCGGCATCTTCATACCGCTAATCGTCGTGAACTGCATCATTCTTGGCCGCGCCGAAGCTTTTGCCAACAAGAACACAGTATTCGATTCCATGCTGGACGCCATAGGAATGGGCATCGGCTTTACCATCGCGTTGTGCTGCATCGCGTTCTTCAGAGAACTGCTTGGTGAAGGCAAACTCTTTGGTCAGGCAATTCCATTTTTCAAAAATGACCCGGCTCTGATGATGATTATGGCGCCAGGTGGTTTCATAATTTTTGGTCTGCTCATAGCTCTCAAGCGCCTCGTGACCAGCAAGGGAGGCAATTAAAATGGGTGCTGAACTTATTGCCATTTTTATCGTCGCAGTTTTCATCGAGAATGTGGTACTTAGCCAGATTCTGGGTTTGTGCCCGTTCATCGGGGTTTCGAACAAAATCGACTCTGCCGTTGGCATGGGACTGGCAGTCATCTTCGTATTGTTGATGGCTTCTGTTACCACCTGGAGCGTGCAGAATTTCGTATTGATGCCTCTGCAGCTCGATTATCTACAGACCATTTCGTTCATTCTGATCATTGCTTCGCTGGTTCAGTTCGTCGAAATGGTAGTACGAAAAGTTGCGCCGGCTCTTTATCAATCTCTCGGCGTCTTTCTGCCGCTGATAACCACAAACTGTGCTGTTCTCGGCATCTCTCTGATCAATATCAAAAAGGGCTACAATCTGGTTGAATCGACAGTGAATGCTGGCGGCGCCGGGCTTGGCTTTTTCTTCGCGCTGCTGATCATGGCAGGTATTCGCGAAAGGCTCGACATATCAGAAATACCTGAAAATATGAAAGGCGCACCGATAGCATTCATCACTGCCGGTCTTCTCGCCACGGCCTTCATGGGCTTTTCCGGTCTGGTCTGACAAGGAATTACAATATGCAAATACTTACAGCAGTCTTAGCACTCGGAATTCTCGGTTTCATCTTCGGGGCGGTTCTCTCTTTCGCGTCGAAAAAGTTTGAAGTCAAGGTCGACCCCAAAATCGAACAGACTCTTGAGCTGCTGCCAGGCGCCAACTGCGGCGGTTGCGGCTTTCCTGGCTGCGCCGGTTTTGCCGAAGCCATAGTAACCAAAGGCGCAGCCCCAACTCTTTGCCCGGTCATGGCGGCTGAGAACCGCAAAAAAATCGAAGAACTGCTCGGGCTAAACAAGATCGATGCCCCCGAGAAGAAGCCCGTCTACAAGGCCGCCCTGGTAAAATGCAACGGTCTTGACACCGATGAATACAAAAAATTCGAATACATGGGCGTTCCCAACTGTCAGGCGGCGGTTCTGTTGCAGAACGGGCCATGGCTTTGTCCTCATCGCTGCATGGGCCTGGGCTCATGTGTAGCCGCCTGCCCCTTCGACGCCATCAAAATCGGCCCGCATCACCTGCCTGAAGTTAATGAAGACAAATGTGTTGCCTGTGGCAAGTGCGTGTTGGCCTGTCCTAAGCAGCTTATAGAACTGGTAGATAAAGAAAAAACCGTTCACGTAAAATGCAACTCGACCGATCGCGGCGCTGAAGTGCGCAAGGTTTGCAAAGTAGGCTGCATCGGCTGCGGCCTTTGCGTTAAAGTCTGTGCCTATGATGCTATCAAGGTTGAGAACAACCTGGCTCATATCGACTACGAAAAGTGCGTCGGTTGCGGCGCCTGCGTCGCCAAATGCCCGCAAAAAACCATCATCATGGAAAACAAGCCAAACTTCAAAGGCAGAGTTGCCGTAATCGATGAAGAAGCCTGCATCGGCTGCACAATCTGCTTCAAGGTCTGCAAATTTTCTGCTGTAAATGGTGGCACGCCGAAGGAGAAGCACTCGATAATTCCAGGAAAATGTGTCGGCTGCGGCCTTTGCGCCGAAAAGTGTCCGAAAAAGTGCATAAAAATGGTTGATAAAGACTGATCGGCAGGTATTATGGTAACTTTTGTTCCATATTTTATTGCCTGCTTTCTGATCGGTAGCCTGCCCTTCGGAGAAATAGTGGCACGCATCAAAACCGGGAAATCATTGCTTCTGCCCGGAAGTCGAGACACCAGACCACCGGGCGAAGTATTTGAAATTCTTGGCATTCCAACCGGTATTGTTGTCTGCCTTCTCGACTGTCTTAAAGGATTTCTGGCAGTGTACCCGGTGACCGTAAAAATGATAGGTCAGGAAGCCTATTCGCAGTGGTGGGTAGTTGGAATCGGCGGCATTCTTACCGTAATCGGGCATTGTAACAGCCCGTTTCTAGGTTTTCGAGGCGGCAGAGGACTTGCACCGACATTTGGCGTAATGGTCACTCTTCTCTATGTTCCGGCACTGATATCGTTTCTGCTTGGCCTGTTTCTGGCATTCTGGGGTCTGTCAAGTAAACCCGGCGCTTTGAGCGCTGCCGGCGCCATGCCACTTTTATCGATTGCCTGGGTGTTCATGGTCAGACCCGACGACATCAATTATCTGTATATAGTAGCTTTTATGTCGATCTGGACAATGTGGGAGCATCGCAGCGAACTTAAGAATTATCTAGGCATCAAAGCGGCCGGTGCCCCGGCAGAAAATCCGTCCGCAGAGGCTGCCACTGCAGAAACAGGCAATAAAACAGACAAAAGTTCGCAAGACATCGAGCCCCGGAGTTGATACAAAAACTAGTGGCCTGTCAAAGTTGACTTTCAAGATTAGACCTTCGCTATACTGCTTTC
>CAZMWO010000045.1:0-2569 GCA_964569565.1 uncultured bacterium
CCGCTAGGCGTGCAATCGGTACGCGGTATGGAGAGCAGCTCACGTAGGTCAGGCCGGTGCGGAAGCAGAACTCCACTGAGGCCGGATCGCCGCCCTGCTCGCCGCAGATCCCGACTTTGAGATCTTTGCGGGTGGCGCGGCCTTTCTCGATGATGGACTTTTCCATGACCGACGGGGCCGGCACTACGACAGGGGCCGGGGCCGGGATCTCGCAGCCGGCCGCGTCAACCTTGATCTCAAGGGTCTCGGCTTCCACGATGACGATCTGCGCATATTCGAGTACAATATCGGCAAACCCTGGGGGCTATGTCTCCTCGCCGGCCCGACAGGCTCTGGTAAAACAACGACTCTTTACTCGGCCCTGTCACTTATCAACAGCCGCCAGAAAAAGATCATTACTGTTGAAGACCCTGTTGAATTCAAGATTCCCGGCGTTCATCAGATGCAGGTCTTTGATAACAAAAACGACCCGAACCGGTCGCTCACATTTGCCCGCGGTCTGCGTGCCATTCTACGTCTCGACCCGGATATCATTCTCGTCGGCGAAATCCGCGACTACGAAACCGCTGAGATTACAGTTAAAGCGGCGCTTACCGGTCACATGGTCTTCTCGACCATTCACGCCAACAGCGCCATAGAAACGATCAACCGCCTCGAGAATATCGGTATCGACCCCTATCTTTATGCGTCAGCTCTCTGCCTGCTCGTCGGTCAGCGCCTGGTCAGAAAAATCTGCCCCGTCTGCAAAACCGAAATCGAGCAGACACCTTATCTGGCCGCCTCGCTCGGCCTTGACATGAAAGACCTCGAGAATCACAAACTCTATCGAGGTGCCGGCTGCAAAGCGTGCAACAACAGCGGTTTCCGCGACAGAACCGGCCTGTATGAAGTTATCGAGGTCACCCCCGATCTCAAGGAAATGATCGGACAGCGCCGCACCAGCATGGAACTGATTACCTACCTGCGCCGCCGCAAGGTTAAAACTCTCTCGGAGTGCTGCCTCGCAAAGGTACTCGAAGGTGAAGTTCCGGTTGAAGAATACATCATGATCAACATGGGAAGTTAATCGATGGCAAGGTTCGGATCCAAAATAAATACGGTTCTCGAAATGGGAACTTACGAAATGCGCCTTCTGATGCTGGAATCAGCCTCGGAAGGCGAAATTCATCTGAAAAAGTGCTTGTCAACTGACGCTTCCAGAGATTTCGTGGTTTCCACTTTCATCGAGTTTCCGATCATGGATTCTGAGCCGGTGCGCAAAGCGGCCGCCTCTCTGATCAAAGAAACCAAACTTTCATACGAGAATACAATGCTGCTTCTGCCAGACCATTCGTCTCTGATCAACGTAATGGTTACTCCACCGCGCTACTCGCGCAAGGAAATGGAAGAAGCAGTAAGAGAAGACCTCGAACCGGTAATGCCACTTCCCTACGAGAACTGGTTCATGACGCACCAGAGCATCGGAACCTGGGAAGAAGATGAAATCGTCCTGGCGATTGCGACGATCAAGAACAATCTTCTCGAGGCCGGCGGCATCATTCAAAGGGCCGGCCTAAACCCGGTCTCGATCGAACTGAATTTCTTCAATGTCGCCAACCTGATCGAACATTATCTTGTAAACAACGACAACAAGGGCAAAAATATCTGCCTGATCCACCTCGGCCACGAGTCAACTTCGGTCGGAGTTTTCAGAGACGGACTACTGCGATCGATGCAGAACAGACCGGTCGGTGCCTATGACTTTACCAAACAGCTAAGCAAGCACTTTCATGTGCCAGAGCCTGACGCAGACCAGTTCAAGCGCAATGAAAACTTTTTTCTGCCTGAACCATCGCCTGAGCAGGATGTGCAGTATAACTTCACAGTCATCAAGAATGTTTTCGCGCTGCTTTGCCGCGAAATTTTCGGAGCTATCGAGAGTTACCTGACCAAGTTCAGAGAATTCACCATTCATGAAGTAATTATTTCCGGCGGTGGCGCCAACTTCGAAAATATTCACGTCATGCTGGGAACCAATCTTAATACCAAAGTGCGCTGCGTTTCTGAGCTTTATCAGTTGTATGTCGCCGGCCGCCCGGTTAACGACGCCGAACGCAACTCGCTGGCAGCTGCCTGTGGCTGCTTTTTGAGAGGTTAACATGAAGTATCAGTTCGATCTGCTGCCAAATGAATACAAGAGCCTGCCCCGCGACAACCTGGGCATAGTGCTTGCGTTTCTTACTATACTGGTCTCTATCTCGGCAATCGGCAGCATGTCGATCAAGAATCACAGCGAACTTTCAGGGGTACAAACCCAGGTAGACAAGGTTGAAGCACAGGTGCGCGACATGATCGAAAAAACCAGCGCCCTGCAGCCACCGGTAAATGAGATCAATTCGCTTAAAAGCAGTATAAATTTCATCAATCAGAACCTCGACACTCCGGGTACCAGTCTTGTCGATTTCCTTGCAACACTCGAAGCGTCTGTTCCTGAAAGAGTAGTGATCACCGACATCAATCCGAAAAATTTCTCCAACATCAGTCAGAGTTTTACCCTCACCGGTGAAGCGTCAACGATATTCGATGTTCT
>CAZMWO010000045.1:2579-13626 GCA_964569565.1 uncultured bacterium
AGTGGCAAGTTCAGCGCCATGCTCAAAACCACCGCTAATGCGACTCAGGACGAGGGCTCAGTTCAAAAGTTCACACTCGACTTTACCTATCGCGCAAACAAGTGAATCAAGACATAAGGAAATGAAGTGAAGACCAGACTACGCTCGATAATCGAAAGAGTTGTAACCTACGGCCTGATCGCAGTGGCGATCGGCGGGCTGGTATATTTTCTTGGCTCGGTAAACCGTCAACAGCGCCAGTCTATTGCCAGCAAAAACCAGGAGCTGGTCGATCTCAACAAGAAACTTGAAGAATCACAGGCAGACTTTGCCAAACGCCGGCAACAGGTTGCCGACATTACCAGTCAGTTGCGCGACAAACGACAGGAAGTCAAAGACAAGTTTGAAAAGCTGCTTGAGAGTTCGGCAAACTACACGATGTTCATCGAACAGGTGCAGAGAAAGGCACGGGCACTCGACATTCACATTCAGGATTCAACCTACAAGCCACCGGCACCCGTTGCCGGAGCAGGTTCGAGTTATCTCGAGTTCAAGTTTGACCTGAGAATTCATGGTTCATACAACCGGTTGAAACAATTCCTGTGGGAGATCGAAAACTCTCTTGGCCGGCTGGTCAAAATTTCGCAGATCGAAATAATTCCTCCGCTCAGCGACCCGCAGGGCAACATGTCGATGAAACTCACGCTCTCGACATTTTTCTTACCCTGACCGCCAATACAAGGACAACTCATGACCCAGAATGAATTTCTCGACTACTGCAAAAAGAACAAGACGGTTGCCTTCGGCGTACCTCTTATAGTGTTCGTTCTGCTGCTCGACAATCTTGTATTAAAACCCAACCGGCAGAAAAAACTCGAAGAAGCACGCGGCATCACCACCCAGTCAGCGCCGGCAACTCCGGCCTCCACAGAAGCGGCACCGGGCATCATGGCCGAAAAAACGCCGCTGGCACCGCCCAAGCCACTTGAGGCAGTTTCATACCCTGCGCTTTCTGACCGTGTAGACAGCAGGTTTTCAGCAGTACAGACGTATCCCTACGATCAGAGCCGCAATATTTTCATTCAGGAAACCGAGCAGCGCATTCAGGTCATCTCGGCAGTAACCGACGAAGAAGAAACTTTTGAACGCCCCGATATCAGTTACCACGGCTTTTTTACGGTTGGAAACGACCGCATCGCCATTCTGCGCTTTGCCGACGAACTGCTGCTGACAAAAGTCGGCGGCGCACTCAAACGCTCGCCGTTCTTTCTCAGAACTGTTCTACCTGAAAAGATCATAATTTCAGATGCCTCCGAATCGATAAGAGAGTTTGAAATATCGCTCTCCGAAAAAACCAAGGAATAGCTGCAATGGATCATGCAACCCTGAAGAAGCTTTTTCAGGATCGCGACAAGAGCGTCAGGCTTTTCTGCCTGAAGTGTATGCTGCGCGATCGACTGGAAGATGTCGATGAGTATCTGCTCGAGGGTCTTCGCGACGGGCGGCCGGAAGTTGTTGCCGCTGCCATGAAAGCATCGCGGCTGACAGCTAATGCTGAAGTGTTCGGCATGATCATCACCTACCTCGAATCACCCAACACCATATTGCGAAGCGAAGCGCTGCACGCCATGTATGGCCGCAACCAGCAGTCGATTAAGACTGCCGTCTGCGACTTTCTCAAAAACGAAGATGATCCTTCGCTTGTAGCGACAGGAATCAAGGTAATCGGCTCCTTCCGCTCAAACGAGTTCACACCTCTTCTGCGGGCATTTCTCAACTATGCAGATGAACGGGTCAGAGCGAATGCCGTCGAGGCTATCGGCGACATCGACAACCCTGAAACCGTCGAAATTTTAAAAGTGCTGGTCTCGGACCGCAACAACCGGGTTCGCGCCAATGCCATAAAAGCCCTCTGGCAGAGGGGCATCCGATTCGGGCTCAACACACTCCCCGAAGAGCTACGCTCGCCCAACACCAGAAAACGGGCTTCAGTAGCCTACATTCTCGGTGAAATACAGGAAGACCGCTCACTCGACCTTCTGGTTGGGCTGCTCAACGACATATCGCCTACGGTGCGCAACCGTGCCGTGCTGAGCATCGGCAAAATCGGCTCTTCGCGCGTTATCAGCCAGCTGATTGATGCCTACATGCACGAAGAAGAAAGCCACATCAGGGATGCCATCGTAAAAACAGCCCTGCAGCTGAATCAGGATCTCGCGCTGGCTCGACTGACCGAAAAATTCAGCCGCGAAGAAAATGCCCGCATGCGGGCAATGCTGATAAAGAGCCTCGGCCGCGCTGAAGATCCCAAGTCCGTCGTTTTGCTGGCCAAAGCGCTCCGTGACAGCGATGCCAGAGTCAGAGCCAACGCGGTTGAATCGCTCGGGCAGCTCAAAGACCAGCAATATACCGATCTTCTTTTTCCGATGCTCAATGATTCGAACAACCGCGTGCGCAGCAATGCCGCCATGGCTCTTTGGAAGCTTGGAGGCACCGGCGCCGTGCTGACGCTCAAGCAGATGTTACGCTCTTCCCACAAACAGATGCGATCATCGGCGGCCTGGGCACTCGGAGAAATAGGCGCACTGCAGTTCAGCGACCTTCTCCAGGATCTTACCAGCGACACTGATCCGGATGTCAGAAGATGTGCATTAAAAGCACTGGCAAAACTTTCAAAAATAACTTAGACTGACAGGCGGTCATACTCGAAGGAAATGAGGAAGTCATGAACCGCTTAAAAATTAAAACTGTTTTCCTGCTCACAGCGCTTTCGATGCTGTTGAGCATTTCTGCTTTTGCGATATCTGACGAAGCTCGCGAACTCAACCGTAAGGGCGAACTTGCCATCAACAGCGGCCATCACCAGGAAGCGGTTCAGCATCTTAAACAGGCGATGCAGCTTGAGCCGGAATGGGCCGCACCCTATTTTAATGCTGCTAAACTCATGCGTCTGCGCAACAACCGCGACGAAATGACCAAGGCAACGCGCAAAGCAGTAGCGCTTGAACCCGACAACGCAACTTATGTCGAAGCCTACGTAAAAATCCTCAAAGAAGATCTTCAGGCAGCAGAAAAAGCCGGTTCTGCAGCTGACATCAAACGCCTTCAGGATGAAACCCTGCGGGTAGACCCGGGCAACCTCGAGGTCGGCCTGAAAGTAGTGAACGAGCTTTATAAGGGCGGGAATCTTGACAAAGCGGCTGATATGGCCGATGCGCTCCTCGACAAAAACGCGGCCAGACGCACCGATTATGCCTCAGAACACATGGGCGAACTTTTTTATATTCTCGGCAACATCTCTCTGCAGCGCAACAATCTCACTGAAGCGCGCACCCACGCCGACAATGCCTCGAAGTATTCAATGGCCAAACCAGACAGCGCCAAACAGCTGATCGCCAAAATCCGAGAAGAGCAGGAAGCCGCAGTGGCTCTTCTGCTTACCCAGGCAAAAGAACAGGCCGACTCAGGCAACAGCGAAGGTGCGATTGCGACGTTGAAGCGGGCTGATGAGATCATCCCCAACAACGAACTGGTATTGCAGGAAATGACGAAACTGACCAGCTCGCGCGATGCCAAAACCGCGATGGTTGAGGCCAGACAACTGGTCAAAAACGGCAGCTGGCTTGAAGCACGAGACATGCTGGAATACGTAGTTTCTGTCGAAGCCGGCAACAGCGAAGCACAGAACCTGCTCAAACAGGCGGTCGAGAAAGAAACCAGCCTGATGAAGACTCTTGGCCGCGCCAGCCGCCTGCCCCGCTACTCAGAAGACAGGGCCGGAATGGTCGAAGGGTATCTGCGCCGCGGCAAACAGTTTCTTGAAGCAGGCAACGAGAAAGACGCGATGATCTCATTCAACCGTGGGATGGCAATACTTGAGCTCGATTCCGGCCTGAAGCGCTTTGTGCCTCAATTTGAAGTCGAAATGAGCAAGATCAAAGCCGAGGACGACAAAAAAGAACTCTGGCGAAAGGGCGTCGAGGCCCGCAATGCTTATGAGTATGAAGACACCCTGAAATTTCTTGGCCAGCTGCCACGCAACTACGACACGCAGTTGCCGAGCCTGCTGGCAGAAGCTTACTGGAAGACCGGCAACCAGGAAAAGGCACTTGAGCTGGCGCGCTATCAGTTGACTGTTCAGGCAGAGAACAATCGCGCCAAATTTATTCTCGGTTCGATAAGCCTCGAAAACGGCGATAAAGAAACGGCTTTCAACTACTTCACCGAGATTTACAACTCTGACCCCGATTATCCCGAACTCAAAGACAAACTGCTGCATTCAAGCGCCGCCAAATGGAAAACAATTTTTCCGATCCTTATACTGTTCATTCTGGCCTGGATCGCCTATGCCCTTTACAAATACCTGCCCGAATACAACAAAAATTCATCTCTACGCAAGGCACAGAGCTTCCTTAAGCGAGAAATGCACGACGAATGCATCAGTGAACTGGTCAAAATCAAACGACTGCCGAACCTGACGCAATTCGACGGAGCGCTGATTTCGCGAATACTCGCCCAGGCTTACCTCAAAAAAGGTATCTACGACCGCGCCATCGGCGAGTGTAAACATCTCATCTCGATTAGTCCCAAAGACGAAGAAGCGCACTCATGGCTGGGCTACGCTTACCTGGGCCGTCGCATGCTTTCACCCGAAAGTCTGCCGGAGCTCCTCAACCTGTATGAAAAAGATCCGCGCAACATCGCCCTGGTGTCGTTGCTCGGCTCGCACTACACGCAGTCGAAGAATCTATCAGACGATGGCATCAAGATTCTCGAGCAATGGCTCAACCTCGACCCCAACAATCCCGAAGTGCTGAAACCGCTTGGCCGCTACTATCTTAAGAAAAGCCGCAGTGATGACAAGGCGATGAAGGTTTTCCAGAAAATGATGGAATTCGGTTCACCCGAAGCAGAATTTCTGCTCGGCGTCGCCAAGATACACCTGAAGCTCAGGCAGTTCGACAGCTGCCTGCAGCTCTGCGAACAGGTTATAAACAGCGATGTAAACAATGAGCTTGTTCATTCGGTATTGCGCGAAGCCTATCACAAACAAAACCGGCTCAACGAACTGCTCGATATCTATGGCAATTTCCTGCAGAACAACCCCTATAACGTCGCCTTTCAGAATGGTCTGAAAGAGGCTCAGAAAATGGCCAGTCAGGAATCCACCAGGCGCAGCCCGAGCCCTTCCACCAATAACATGGTTGACACGACAAACGTCGCCCAGGATCAGGTCATCTGTCCAAACTGCCAGCAGGTCAATTCATCACAGGAATACTGCTGCCAGAACTGTGGACACAATCTTGTCTGAGGAAATAACCCCTGAATCACATTCGCGTTAAGAAATCAGCCGGCAGAGCCATCTTCATGATGGTTCTCTGTCTGTTTGCATTGTTGTGCCTTACAGCCACGGCGATGGCACAAGCGGTCGGTTCAGAAGAAGACTACGCTACCCTGCGCAAGTTTCTCAGTGCCCGCATGTATGGTGAAGCTTATCTTGAGCTGATCCGCATGGAGATGGCCAAAGACGAATTCGATCCTAAGCTTGAGAAATTGCGAAAAGACCTGCTGGAGCGCACACGCGAGCGCATGACCAAACAAAGCCGCGTGAGCCCTGACGACCCGACAATTTTTATCATTCTCTCCGACATAAGCTTTCACGAAGGCAAGCTCGAAGAAGCTTCCATGCATGCGACAAAAGCACTTCAGAATAAGGGAGGGGCTACGGCAAACTATGTTTTCGCCAAGATACTTTTCCGCCGCGGCAACCTTGCTCAGGCCTTCGATCAGATGGCCAGCGTTCTTGAGCACATGCCCGATTCGCCGGTCGTTTTCGAAGACTTCCAGTTTCTCTATTCATGCAAGACATACGGAATAGCGACTGCCCGCAAGCTCAGCAAAAATTCCAACTTTATCCGGCGCGCCACACCGGTAGCCGGCGATGCCGGCCTGCCAAAGATTCCTGAGAGTCCTTTTGAAAACGACCCGACCGCGGTATCTACGGCAATGCTGGCCCAGACAATGGAGCCTGACAATACCACAGCAGCAGACTACGCCACCCCTGACGATGGTTCAGATGAAGACCCGCTGCCCGACGAACCTGATGCCACGGACGAAACCGGAGAAGAACCGGCAGAAGATGACGATGACGGGTTTGGTGAACCTGACGCAGACGGCGATGAAGACGATGATATTGATGTAACCGAAAATCCCCTGCCCGATCGACCGGTGCCTTTGCCAACAACGGCTTCCGCCAGTGTAGAAGAGCCAGAGCGCGACCCCGAGCTCGAAAAAATGCAGAAGGCTGAATACTGGCTCAAACAGGCAGAAGCTCAGTTTGAAAACCGAAATTATGATGACGCCAAAAACAACCTTGAAAGGGCTGTAGAGTTTTATCCCGAGGTTCAGGGACAGGCGGAAATCCGCGGCCGGCTCGATAAAAAGTTCGATCTCTTCAAGCGCTACCGCGAAGCAAAGGATCTGTACGAACTCGAAAAATACGACCAGGCACTGCCAACCCTGATTGAAGCATGGAAAGAAGAGCCAGACCGTTTCAAAGAAGCCCCCTTCTACATCGCTAAATGCTATATCCTGAAGCCGGAGCCCGAGCTCGACAAAGCTCTGCAGAATCTCGATATTGTGTTAAAGAATCCCGACCTCGAACCTCTGTTCAGACGAGACATTGAATGGACCCGCATGGAGCTCCTGTATGCCCTCGAAAAATACGAGCAGGCAGACGCCATCTTTCAGGATTTCCGCAAAAAAGAAGAAGCTTTTGCCAAGAATCAGCCCAACTACACAGACCTGCGTATAGGACTCTTCTATCATCTTAACCAGTTCTGGGTCCATGTCGGGCTCGGTTTATTCGCTCTGCTGTTTTTAACCGTCTTCCTGCTGCAGCTTGTGCCGGCAATAACCCTTTCACTCTCTGATCCACTCAAGAGTGCGAAATCTGCCTTTGAAAAGCAGAAATACGACAAGGTTGTCGGTATCGTCGAAAAGGCGCTGCTCAAGAAGCAGCCGGTGCAAATCGAGCGCGAACTGCTAGAAGTTCTTGTTAAGACGCATTTTGAGCTGAAAAACTACGTACGCTGTCAGGAAAACGCCCGGCTTCTTCTCGAAAAATTTCCAACCAACAACATTGCGTGGGGTTTTCTGGCCAAAGCTTCCATGGCCTGCAACGACTCTTCAAGCGAAGCTATCGCGATGTATGAAACCATTTACAAGGATAACCCGGCCAAAACCGAATATCTGCCGGTTCTCGCCCGGCATTACGCCGAGACCAGCAACTATACGGTTGAAGCGATGGGCATTCTTAACACCTGCTATCAGAGCGGAATTCGCGAACCGGCAATAGTGCTGGCCCTTGCCCATGGCTATGTTCAGAACCGTACGATGGGCAACGAGGTTATTGTCATTCTCGAAGAGGCGCTTAAAATTAAAGACCTCGTCGAGTTTCGCGAACTGCTGGCACGCAACTACTCAAAAGCTGGCCGTTTCTCAGATGCGGCACGCGAATGCATCAAAGTGTTAAATGAAAACATAAACAACATGGGCATTCACGTCGTTTACACTTCTTCGATGAAGAAGCTGAAAATGCTCGACGAAGCGATAGCACAGTATCAGGATTTCACACAGAGACACCCCGGAAACGAACAACTCAGTGAAATACTGGCAGGACTGAAAAAGGATTCAGCTGAATCCGGCGGTGACAGTGGCGACTTCATACCGGAAATTCCTGACGAACTGCCAATGCCCGACCTGCCTGACACTGACAGCACCGGCAATCTGGCCAGTGCTGACATCGATATCGAGAACTTTGTCGAGCCGCCGCCGGAAGGCTTTGAGACCGATGATTCAACCGACATCCCGATCCCTGACTTTCTCAAAGACGCTATTCAGCCTGAGCCAGCGCAACATACTGAAGTATCTGCGTCGAAAAAGAACGTAAAGCCATCGCAAAAACCTTCTGAACTGCCAACTCTTGACCCGTTTGCCGAAAATGACTCATTTCTCGACGAACTGGCTGGCGATCTGCCAGAAGAGCTGGGAGGAGAATCCGTCAGAAGCAGCGTTGACGCTTTTGCATCGAACAATATGGTCAGCCCGGAGGATCTGCTGGCTGATCAGAAGCCTGCGTCTACTACGCCTGCTACACCTGCCACGCCTACTACGCCTGCTGCGCCCGCTAAAGTCGCAGTTAAAAGTGCGCCGCCCGCACCGCAAAATCTGGCATTGGCAAGAGAAAAGGCGCAGCGCGGCAAATGGGACGAAGTAATCGAGATTCTCAGCCCTGATTTTGCCTCGAGCCGTGACAAAGATTCCGGAGTGCTTCTTGCAAGCGCAATGTTACAGAAAAACAGCCCGGTTATGGCCATGGAAATACTCGAAACTCTGGATTTCGACCCTGAAATCATGACCGAGAACATCAAAAGCGTTCTCTATCGCACCGGAGTGGCCCTTGAAGAAGCGAAGAAATATCAGGAAGCACTCAAGATGTACGATATGATCTGCAACGTCGATATCAACTACAAGGACACCTTCGACCGCTCAGATCGACTCTACAGCCGCAAACAGGATTGAGCAACGCGCCAGTCTAGAATTTGCCCATCAGCAGTTCACATTGCAATGTAAGCCCTTCGATTCTGACACCGGTAGCTCCGGCAAAAGTGTAGCCGGCACCGAATTCCAGCACAATATGCCGCGTCATCGGCAGTACACCGAGAATCATCGGCTCAAAAAAGGTGAAGGAGCCTTTTGTTCTGACCAGGCCACCAGAACTGGTGCTCAGCTTATAATGGCCTCCTCCCATGGTGGCACGCCACTTTACCCTGGCATCTTCACGAAAAGAGTCTTCGATGGTAAAGCCGGCCATATCGAGGTTGAATTTGAGAGCACGACCGTTAAGAGTACCTGAGGTGTAAACCAGACCGAACTCGGGATCACGCAGTCGACCAACAAACAGACGAACTCCCCACATCGTCATGTCGCCACCAAAGTTATCCTGAGCCCTTACTGTCTTGTATTTCACCAGCGGACCGATACCCCCGGTAAAATCCATGCCCTGTGGCCGTTTTTCCATGAGCAGGGTCGGGCCGGTAGCTGCATGGCAGACGGTAACAAGCAACACCAGCGTGACGCTCAGCCAGAAAGTTCTGTTATTCATAACTGAGCCTATCGGCAGATTGGCGGATGTTCTTTATCCGGTGCTCTGAAAAAGGTTGATTTGCCGGGGTAGTTATCGTTATTATAATAGTTTCTGATACATTTGCACTGCACACATTATTCGAGTCACAATCACTATCAGGCAGGAGGATGAAATGAGCAACGACATGGGCCCGACCCCGCTGGGCAAGTTCGTGATGTTTCTGTTTGTAATCGGCTGCATTTTTGCGGCAGCCGTATCATTTTCACCGGAGCTCAAGAATAAGATATTCGGTGGTTCTTCAGTGACTCCGGCAGGAGATCAAAGCGCGTCTTCCCAGGCCGGCAACACTCAGCAGCCAACCAGCGGAGGTGGCAAGGTATCTGTCGAGGCGCCTGATGCTGCCGGTGTTACCACAGTTCAAGAGTATGCCTACGTGCCACGAGAAACACTGCCGCCGGTAAGTGGCGTTTCCGGTTACAAATGGGATGAAAACGAAAAGGTAGTCGTTTTTCCGATCAACGTCTGGTTCGGCTGGTTGCCGATCATCGCTGCCAACAACGGTTTTGCCCCGAACGAAGACAGTGTGTTTTTCAAGAAATATGGTTTTAAGGTAAATCTTAAGCTGATCGACGACCCGATAATGGCGCGAGACGCTTTTGCTGCCGGAGAATCGCACGTTCTCTGGGGCACCCTCGACATGATAGCACTGTTTGCACCGTCGCTGATGAAAGACAGTCGCACTGCGCCACGCATTTTTCAGCAGGTCGACTGGTCGAGCGGTGGCGACGGCATTGTCGTGCGCGGCAATATCAGATCAGTAAAGGATCTGGCCGGCAAAACCATCGTTTATGCGCAGAACAGCCCGTCGCAGTATTTCATCACCAATCTGCTGATCAATGCCGGGATTCCGCTCAACAAAGTAGAGCATCGCTATACTTCGACCGCCTTCGAAGCGGCCGCGGCCTTCGTTGCCGACAAAAGCATTCATGCCTGCGTCAGCTGGGCACCTGATATCTACACGATTCCCGAGAAAATCGCCGGAACTCAGATTCTTACCACAACTGCCGAAGCCAACCGTCTGATTACTGACGTCTGGGCTGCCCGTGCCGATTTTGCCAAAGATCACCCTGAGATCATCGAGGGGCTGGTCGCCGGCATTTTCGAAGGCATGAGCATGCTCAAAAACCAGACCACCAAAACCAAAGCCTTTCAGCACATGGCCGAAGGCTATGGTATGAAAATCGACGACATCATGTCGATGGAGCAAGATGCCTTCATCACCAACTTCGCCGAGAACCAGAACTTCTTTCTCAATCGCAACAGTCCGACCAACTTCGAGCGCACCTGGAAAAATATCATTCACATCTACCGCGAGCTGGGCCTGATTGGCACCCCAGTCAGATTCGATGAAGTCGTCGACTTCTCGATCGTCAAGAAGTTTGCCGATAAGAACATGTTCCCTGACCAGAAAGAGATTCAGGTTGCCCGCTTCGTCTCGACCAGTTACAAGAAGGTTTCGGCCGAAGCACCGGTGCTGACTCAGACCGTCAGAATTAATTTCTATCCAAATTCCGACAACATCTACGAACCAGAGCACAACGAATTCGGACAACCGGTTGCCAATACGCTATATGACCCGAGCGTAGATGCGACACTCGAAAAGATCGCGCGCATGGTCGGTCAGTATGATCGCGCACAGGTTGCGATTGTCGGCCATACTGACAGTTCGATGAAGGGTAAGGTCCCGGAAAAGGCAGTAAAAGATCTGTCGAATGACCGTGCCCGCTCGGTTCGTGACGCGCTGGTGCGCAAGTACAAGTTCGCGTCGAATAAATTCGTCGTCGAGGGCAAGGGCTGGGATGAACCGGCCGATGGCTCTGACCCGCTCAATCAGGCGCTCAATCGAAGAGTTGAAATTCA
>CAZMWO010000046.1:0-6660 GCA_964569565.1 uncultured bacterium
TTGACAAAGCACTTCGCTTCGCTGCGCGCGGAGTGACCGAAAATGGTGCAGGCGTCATCAGCGTAAATCATTTTAATCTGCGGTTTCTGCTTTTCTTCTGACCAGGAATTGTTGAGCAATTTACGTCTATTTTGCTTATAGCGACGGGTTTTGATAAACTGGTGTTGCAATAAATCAGACGCATCAGGATACACATGAGTCAGGAACTTGCTCAGTCGCTTTTTTCAGATCTGCGGTCGCAGGATCCTGCGATCAGATTTTCAGTGCTTTCGCGCATCGAAAACGTTGCCTGGACAGAAGAACTGCGAAACGCTTTCGCATTTTTGACGCAGACCGAAAACGACCCGACCATCAAGCTGTATATGCGTCTGATTACCGAGCGTGTCGGCAGAAACGGTGAAAACGCCGACAGAAGCCAAGTTCTCAAAGAATTCGAAAACCTGCTTGGCAACCCTGAAGCCGATCCGATGCGATTTGTTTTGACCATGGAAAGCCTCGACAACGACACGGCGAAAATGGCTCTTGCCACCTTAAAAACCAGGCAGCTGGCCAGATTTCCGGCTCTGATCCTTCCTTTTATTCTTCGTTTTATTCGCAGGCATCGCGCCGGCGACCTGATCGCCGAAGTCGAGACGCTTTGCCGGCACTCTGACCCTCAGGTGCTGGCAGCGGCTGTCGAAACGCTCGAAAAACTTGCGCCGCAAAAACTTGAATCGCTGCTTGTGCCACTGCTGACCAACGAAAATCATGTAATCAGATCGAAAGCGGTGCGCATACTCTATCGCCTCGACCCGCAGGAAGCGCTCAAACACTTCGAAGCCATGCTGTTCTCTGAAGACCGCAGTGAAAAAGACGCCGCTATGTTCCATGCCTATTTTTTCCCTTTTGATAAAATAGAATCGCTGCTGCTGCGGTTTCTGGCGATCGAAACCAGTGCCGAACTGATCAGAAAAGCTGGTTACCTGTTTCAGGTAAACCCCGATCTCAAGCCACCTTTAAACCTGATCGAAATTATGGAAGGCAGCAAAGGCGCGCGTAAGGAAATGTTTTCAGAGATTCTGCGCGGCGTGCTGACCGCCAGAAGCCGCCTGCTCGCGCGGCCGGTCGAAGAACTTCTCGCACAGCTCAAAGCTGCCTATCGCGAGAAGAAGGGCAATGAACTGGTTTCGCAGTGCCGTCTGTGCTGGGAAACGGCCAGCGCCGCGCAGCGCCAGGCGATAGTCGGCAGGCTGGAGGAACTCGCCAGAACCGACCACGCCGGCGCAAAAGATGCGCTCGAGTCATTTGCAAAAACTTCGCCAGCCCCGGAAAAGCCGACAGCAAAAATAAGCAAAAGTATTAGTGAACTCGACGAACAGCAACGCATGGCAACCTGGCAGACGGCGGCTGACCTGCAACAGCAGCACGAAGCGATCGTTTCTCTCTGGCCGCGCATGGGCCCTGAAGAAAAAACTCTGGTTCTCGGCCGGGTTCTGCAGAACAAAGCGACAAAAACAGCAAAGGCGATCGGCCAGCAGGCGCTGCTCGACCAGAACGGGGTCGTTGCCGCCGCCGCCATTGAAATGCTCGCTCACCTCGATACCGACACACTTTTTCCGCAGCTGCCGAAACTGCTCAACCATTCTTCAGAACACGTACAGTCCGCTGCCATCAAGGTTTATGCGCAATACGACAAAGATCAGGCGGTCAGGCTGCTCGAAAAAATGCTGACCCAGAGCTCTGCAGCCAGATCGAGCGCGCTTTTTCATCTTGCCCAGTTCGATTTTGTCCGGGGTGGCCTCGTTGCCCTTGATGGCCCAGTTCGACTTTCCGGCGGTTCACAACATTCTGCTGAACTGTCTTAAGCTTGAAGACGACGAAGCGAATCTGCAGAAAATCGAGGCCATACTGGCGTCAAATATTGATAACGAGATTCTTTTTCAGGTATTCAAATGCAGCCGCAATGAAAAAGGCAACCGGAAACCGGCACTCGAACACATGTTCTCAAGGCTGGCAGAAGCTTTTCTCACTAGATCTGACGACCGCAGCCTTACGCTCGTCAGCCTGATCGAAAAGCTCAACCACCGCCTCAACCAGGAACAACAGAAAGAGGCCAATGCCCCGGCCTATTCGCTCGAAAACATCAGAAAGCTGCGCAGCCAGATTAAACCCACCGCGAAACAGGAACCGGCCGGGCAGGAAAACATGCTGAGATTCGCAGTTATCGCATTTCTCGGCAGCGGCCTGGTCGCCGGCCTGATCTGGTTGACGATACTTTCGCCTTTGCTGCCGCAACTGCCGGCATCAGCAGGCAGCCGGGCCAGACCCGGCGAAAGTATAATCACCGGCAGAGTCGAAAAAGTCATGAGTTCAGGCATTCAGATCAGGGCCACCGGCAAAAGCGAACCGGTGCTGATCACGCTGCCCAAAGTCAGACATGGCGAAAAGTTCAGGGCCAGAATCAGGCAGTCAGGCACGCAAAGCTCGCAGAGCCAGTCTGAACTCGTCGAACTGTTAGCCGATGACCAGTAAAAACCAGCATCAGCAAAGACAACTTGCTTTGCGCGGATCGTTGCGAAGCGGCAGTGTGTATCTGCTGGCAGTCGGCCTGATGAGTCTGCTCATTCTGCTGATTTTCAGCATCAGCCGTTATTCTGGCGGGCGCGCCCGGCTGGTTTCGCTCGCTGACCAGAAACAGACGGCACTATACGCACTCGAAGCCCTGTATGGCGAAATAATTTCGCAGATCAGAGTCAAAATAAGAGACAAAGATGAAGCGCTCATCAACAGCTTCGTCTCGGCAACCGAGGGCGGAACACCCGGCTTCAGCCATGTGCCCGGGCAGACGCTCAGCGAACTTTTCGAAGAACAGCAGATCAGCATCAAAAGCAGCGAAATGTTTTTTGAGAACGTGGCTCCACTCAAATACCCTGCGATGATCTCATACCCCGGCGACCGGCCACGCGAAAAACGAGGCCTGTTGCGCATAACCAACGAAGTTGCCTTTCTCGGGCGCAACTACAAACTTACGGTAAAAGTGCCGTTCAAAACGGTTTTCACCCTGACGCCGGTACTGCGGCAGTTCGCTTTTTTTGCCGACCGCATACACCTTGAACAGCGTGAAAAACAGGGGTTGAATGACCGTATAAATATAATTCCGATCGAAAAAGGCAGCAGCACTAGCACTTCTGGCGGCCCGCCCAGACTGCCACTCTGTCTCGGCATGTCGATAAAACCACATGACCAGATCAACCGCGATAACGAAAAAGAGGGCTATGTCTACCTCGGCAAGTCTGACCAGAACATCATTCTCAACCTGGCCGGCGAAATACAGCCGGGCGAAGGCGAACTCTCTGACCTCTGGCAGGTCAACGTCGAGCATTTCAAACCGGTCGATACCACCGGGCGTTCGATCGAACATGCTTCGGTCAACACCCTGCGTGGCAATATACAGAACAAGACCATGTCGATACCATTGCGAATCAGAAACACCAGAGCGAATCTGCGCCTGGTAGGATTCTGCCGGGAACTGGCAGACGAGAACGGCCCCTGGTATAAAGAACTGCGTTACGTGCTCGAAAGCGATCCCGGCTTCAGAAAATACGACACCAGCCGCGAGGCGCTGGGCCTGAGCAGCGGCATCAGAATTCTCGGGGCAAGTTTCGAAGCCGGTGCGATTGCCGCCAGAATTCCGTACCCACGTAATGTGCGCAACGTTTTTGGCAGGGTATTCAACCGCTTTTTTGTGCTCTCGATCTTCGATTTTCCGAGTGCTTACCTGAACACCAAACTGCGCTACACCTCAGAACCTTCCTATATGCCGCCGCCAGGCGAGTCTTCGTACGGTGATAAATTCAACTTCGAGATTGAGTCTGGCAGTTATCGCAATTATATGTCGCGCGCCATGTCGGGCAACCCGGCCGAAAGCGGCCAGGACTTCGATCACCAGAATGCCCCGGCCAATCTGGCAGCCGATAATACGCCAAAAGTATTCACTTTCAGCGACTTTCACGGCACTGATGGCATCAGCCTGACCGAACCGCTTGACCGCTTTGCCGGCCAGTGGTTTTTTGATCTGCATTCTGCCGCGCTGAAAAGCGATCTCGAACGGGTCGAAAGCAGCGCTATCGGCCGCATCACAAGGGTTTATCGCGACCAGGAAGAATTCAAAGAAGAAGTCGGGCTGGCCGACGGCAAGCTCTGGATAAACGGTGTAGTAGCGGTTGACGGCGACCTCACCCTCGAAGATCTGCCGCCGGAAACCGACATCAGAGGCGGCATAGTGCTGGTAAACGGAAAAATAACGCTGGGCAACATTTCGCGCGGGCTGGCGCCATCGTCTCTGCCGCCGGTGCAGATGATGCTGACCCGCGATTATCTCGATTACCTGCGCTCACTCAAGCCCGAAGACATTCTGACTTTCGTCAGTCTCAGCGGCGACCAGATCAAGCTTACCGACAACGTTCAGATCGGCGTTCACCTCGTTTCGCTGAAGGAACTCGAAGGGCCTGAACAGATGCTGACCTACGCCAACCCGGGCAAGGTGCTGTTCGCAGGCGCACTCGCGCTTTCGACACCATATCTCGACCGCCTGACCACAGAATTCAGAGATGAACTGCCGCTGTTCAGTTACCCGCCCGAAATGGCTACGGCCGAACCGCCGCTGGCAACTGTTATCGAAGACAACCTCGAGGGGTATGACTATGTTGTTGAATAAGCGCAGCGCCATGTCGCTGATAGAGCTGATCATCACCGTAATGGTCATTTCGCTGGCGGTGATTCCCATGCTGCTGTCGATCACCAGCACCGGTGTTCAGGTTTATTCGATGGGCAAACACCAGCTGGCGGCGCTGGCAGCCCGCTCACTGCTCGACCGGCTCATGCTGCTTCCCTACGAAGAATGCCACCAGAAGTGCCTTGAAATGGGCGCTGACATGGCAGTGCTCGCCGACCCTGAATTCGCGGCTCTGGCCGGACGTGTAGAATTTGAAAGTCGCGATTTTGAGGGAATGACGAGCCGGGTGGCGGTTTATGATGCGGCGAATACCGAAGAGCAGGAGCGGCTTTTTGTCATCGAAGTCACGGTCAGCTGGCCGGTGCCGAAATCTTACGAAAGGCGTCATATCTCGTTCAAGACGATAAAATACCAGACGCGTATCTGACATGAATCGACGGGCATTTACACTGATTGAGCTGATGGTGGCGTTCTTCATCGCCATGCTGGTTTATATGGCCTTTTCGCGCGTGTTCAGAAGCTCGGGGCAGCAGATCGAAAAGGGCACGCGCATGCTTGAACTGCAGACGCTGCTCGACGCGGTCGAACACAATCTGCGCGAAGATGTCAGGCGCCTGCGCAAGGTCGAGTTGAGCACTGAGGAGACGCCGAACCGCTTCTGTTTTCAGATGTATTCGCGCGACGAAATCGTGCGCGTCGAATACGAATACAGCGCCGCCGAGAAGGCCATTCTCAGAAAGGAACTTTCGGGCAGCGAACCGCTGACAAAACGAATCGCCGCCGGGCATGTCGACAACTGCGTATTTGCTGCCGTGCTCGAAGATGGCCGCTTCAAGCGGCTCGATCTGGCGATGTCTCTGACCGTCGATTCGAATCTCGATACTGCCGACCGCACCGTATCGATTGCGGCACATTTTACCAGCCGCTGCAACGAGCCCTACAAACCCTGGCTGGCGGCACCCTGAACTGCTTACCTGTTCTCGATTACTGTCGTTCCCATGCGCACCGGCGGTTCGCCGACCATCAGCTGGTAAAAGTCGGGCACGCCGGTATCAACTGCGGGATCCGATAACGAATTACGGCGCTCCGACCAGGCAAGGTCGGGCACATCAAAGACGCGCGGCGGCGTGTCGGTAACTTTGAAAAACTCGTATTTGTCGGGGTCTTCCATCAGGTAGATGTTGGGGTTGTCGCTTCTGAAAACGACCTTGAGATCGGTTGTCGGGTTATCTTCAATCTTGCGGCTGATATTGCGCATTATGCGCATGGTTCTGGCGCAGTAACCGTTAATCTGGTTGAGCGAGTGGCCTGCAAACAGCCCCTCTGCGTTGTAGTTACCGGTTTCAATCGCACGTTCGGCCCAGTACAGTGATGCATAGATGTCATCGTAACTGGAGCGTATCTCCCCGACAGTTTTATTGAACAGCAGCATCAGGTTCGAGCCCGGGTTCCAGAATTTGCCGCCGGCAGTAAAATCAAAACTGATTGCTGCACCAGCCTTGTCTTTCACGGTAATAACACCATCGATAAAGGCTTTACCCGGAGGAAACCGCAACGGCGGAGAATAAACGATATCCATATTTTCAGGCAAAAACGGGTCGGGCTGGTTGAGCTGATCGAGAATTTTATCATAGCGCTCCACACATGCCTTCAGATAGGCTCTTCGCACGAAATGCTGCTTGATCAGTGTTTTCAGCAGAGCGATCTTTGCAGAAACACCCATGGCTTTAAGCGGCAACAGATGAATTATCGCATTCATCTTCGTCAGGTTCTTTTTAACCAGCCCTTCGTAAGTCATTTTGTCTTCGTCGGGCTCTGAAAAATTCAGGTTCTTTTTGTAGCGGTAGAGCTTGTCTTCGGTAAGCTCCTTGCCGGGGTCGTCGATATAGTTGAATACGGCCTCTTTGAGCAGATCGATACCGGAAATGTAATCGGCATTCTCGGTG
>CAZMWO010000046.1:6670-13568 GCA_964569565.1 uncultured bacterium
TGCATCTGGTTTATACTATTCTCGAACTGCGAATACTGCTCGCTCAAAGCCTTCATATGCCGCAGAAAATATGCGCTTTCGCGTATGGCGGTAATTGCTATATCGAGGTTGAAACAGTAAGTGCACAGATAAATGAACTTGTCGATATCATCACAATAACTACCGGCATCTTGAAACTCCATCAGGTTCAACACCATGGGAAAATAATGAAACGGCGCCAGCTGAATACGGTTCTGCACTATCCTGATAATCGGACTGTCGTTGATTTTGACCTTGTTTTCTTCGCTGATTTCGAAATTCTTCAGCATGTTGTTGAACAGCTTGATCAGAAAGAAATCATAGTTGAAATAACACCATCTCGCATCGTTTTCGCCGACTCTGCCACTTTCGTAATACCAGTCGCCGAAATACTGCTTTTCAGCCGATTCCTGCCTGGTGTTGAAAGGGTTGAACTGAGGCCACCACCACCAGTCAGACTGCGCATCGGCCTTGGTCGACCACTTTTCTGCAATGACTTTGAGATTGTTGCGAAAATCGATGTTCATTACATCATAGGCATTATAGTGGCGACAGGTTACAAATCTCTTCAATACCGCCTGCTTCAAGCCTTCCAGCTGCTGCACAGCTTCCGAAGTATAGACTTCTGGAGGGTATTGCGCGACCTGGCGCTGAATCGCCGAATACACTTTCTGTGGGAAACTGCCGGCCCAGTCTGCGTCAATCTGGCCGATAAAGCTGCTGAAAGAAGGGTCGTTCTGCGCGAGTATTTCATGACAGTCGATGAATTTGAGCCCCCATTCCTTGAGTGACGAAGCATAAAGGTCGGCAAAAAAAATGATCAGCGCTACCAACAGAAGAATCACAGCCGCTACAGGACCAAGGGAAAAACAGGCGAGGCCCAGAATTGCCGTGGCCAGCTCGACAGTAACCTTGACCTGCTGAAAGGTCATTACGCCATCCTGAAAAAGATAGCTCCATTCCTCATTTGTCGCGAAGTTATAAGACGAAAATGCGAGATCGACAAAGCCGAGAACATTGCCGACTCCTTTGAGAATCTTCATGGTTGTGCCAGTGCCGGCGCGCTTGAATGACTCGACAACCAGATCGATCGAGTCATCGGTTATGTTATAGGCACGAACAGCGCTGTATTTTGCCAGAGCCATGGTCAGACCATCCAGCTTGCCCCAGACATCGACGAATTTTCTGGTTTCTTTGCCCATCAGTTGCGTCAACGCATTATGGCGAAACAGCCAGCCGCCCACCAGAAATTTCGCGGCAGTGTCGGCGGTATCCTTAAACAGCATATAACGGTCGAGTGTGGCAGATTTGTACCCGTCGATGCTCGCAATATCTTTATAAATATCAGAATGGCCTGCCGCCACATTGAAAGAAAAGCTCAAAGCCATATATAGACTGAGAATTTCCATGCCGTTGCCATCTTTGTCGAGACCGGAAAAAATAGCGCTCATTTCGCTTGGAAGAACCGCAATGAAGCGGCCGACAATCTCATCCTTGTCACGTCCCAGAACCTTCAGCTGATCTGTGAGGTAATCGCCCGGATAAATTCCGATATTAGAGGGCGTAACCTTTTCATTGAGTTCTTCAAGTTCGATGGTCGGCAATGTTTCGGCATTGAGATCGCGCGACGCCCTGTCTTCGGCATACAGCCGGTTTAACTCCCATGCTGTCGGGCAGACAGCCAGCCAGAAACAAAACACCAGAATTCTGTAACGCAGTTTTACCGGATTGAACATATTGTCTGCCTCCCTTTAAAGGTTGCCCATGAGAAATTCGGCATATTCTGCCGAGCGTGGCGTAGTGTCGCGATTCTGCAGCACCTGCTGCAGCTTCTGCATGCCCTCGTCACGCCGCGCCAGCCTGATCATGGCGCAGGCCTCATGACATTTCCAGAAATTGAGATTCTCTTCACTCCATAGTTTAAAACCCTGAGCGGCAGCAGCTGTTTTGAGCAGCAGTTCGTCATTACCGGTTTTTTCGGCGAGATTTTTGAGTCGGGTAAAACAGCCTTCAACCAAGCCTGAAGCGGGAAAATCAGCGATTATTTTTTCGAGATAAAAAACAGCGTTCTGGTAATCAGGAAAATTCGAAGAAAACAGATAAAGATTTGCCAGTTTCCAGCAGGCTTCAGGCGCATATAACGAAGCAGGGCAGGTATATATCAGCTTCTTGAGGCCTGCTTCATAAACGGCAACTTCTTCGTGATCGACTTTCTGCAGTTCGATTATTATCTCAGCGGCCGCGGTCGCCTGCTGTTCGACCGGCAGAGGGCTGAGATCAGCAATGTTTACCGCTGTTACCGGAGTTTTTGCAGGTGATGACGAATTCGCAGTCGGTACGGCATCTTTTTTGAGTTTCCGGGCCAGCGCCTTTGCTTCATCATCGCGGCCCAGCCGTGATTTGAAGAGTACGCTCATTTTAAGCAGCTGTTCGCTTTCCGGAAACCTTGTCAGTGCCTCATCGACCATCTTGTTGCCGCGGTCATACTGTTTGATTTTGCCGAGCAGCCGGCCAGCGGCCAGATAGAGTTCTTCACCGGGTGATTCAGCAATGCCCTTGAGATAAATATCGAGAGCAGCCGGGTTGTTACCCTGCGCTTCGAGTTGTCTGCCTTCGGCCAGAAAATCAGCGGCGCCGCAGACAGTCACGGCCAGCAGAAAAAGCAAAAGAGCCGGCAATACTTGCCTCATAACAGAATCCTCCTGTAATACAAACTCCCGAACTAGAGCTGAGAACCAGCGTTATGTGTGGCTTCAAGCCGGGCGCGGCCTGATTCGATGATATGCTGGCAATTATTTTTAAAAAACTCGGCTTTGTCATTAGCAGTCCAGCCACTGGGCCGGCCTCGCCATTCCTGCCATTGCTGCAAAATTTCAGAAGAAGGCAACTTTGCCGATGAGCGGGCGGGCCGGGCGACCGGCAGCGGCATGTTGTTGTCTGCATGAATAATCGGCCGGCGGGTCATCAGGTCATAGCTGGCCAGCCTGAAATTGGCAGCCAGAGCCAGAACTGCTACACAGAAACAGACGCACACAGTCAGAATTTTTTTTCTGTTCAAACCCGCTTACGCAGACGCAGAAATCTGCGCCATCGCCGCCTTCTCGTCATTACACATGGCCGCCATGCTGGTCAGGCCGACGACCTGAAAGACTTCCTGGTAGAGTTGCGACACGCCGACGAAGGCGACCTGCCCCTTGCGCTCATAGGTAAAGTCTTCGACGAGCTCAAGAATCTGAGTAATGCCGGGACTGTTGATCACGCTGGCCTTTTCCAGATTGAGCACGAGGTTGCGGGCGCTCTCACCGGAACTTTCGCGCATCACCTGTCTTACCGCGCGGCCGGCCTGCTCGTTGAAATACCCCTCAAACCTCAGAATGAAGAAATCACCGGAAATCTGCTTGTCGAATTTATATTCACTCATAAAAACAGCATAGTTTTGGCCGTTTAAAAAGTCAACACGCGCGTTTCAGCCAGTTTTCAAAGCGTTCGAGAACATCGGCGAAGTTGGCGCGGCCGTAACCGAAGCGCAGATACTCGCCGGGCATGTCAAAAAAAGTGCCGGGAATCAGCATTATGCCAGCTTCAGCCACGAGCCGGTCGCAGAGTTCGAGAGCGCTGCCGCCAAGCCAGGCCGGAAAAGTCACCGTTCCGGCGCGCGGGCGCTGCCAGCTGAAAAGCGTTTCGTGCCGCATAAAAAAAGCAGTCAGCAGATCGAGATGACGAACCAGACGTTGCCGCTGCATCTCAAAAATTTTGTCGATGTTGCGCACGGCGATGCCGGCGAGATATTCGCCGGGAGCACAGTTACAGATGGTCAGGTAGTCTTTGAAAGTCGCCAGCCGATCATATACCTGGCGGTCTTTCGTCGCGATCCAGCCGGTGCGCAGGCCCGCCAGTCCGCAGTTTTTGCTCAAACAGTTGAGCGAAATGCCCTTTTCGTAATGGTCGACCAGCTGCGGCAGGCGGTCGGCAGCGTCGTGTTCGCTGCCGCGATAAACCTCGTCGCAGAACAGATAAAGCCCGCGCTGGCGGGCAATCTCGACGACCTTGTTCCATGTTTCGCGATCGAACAGGTAACCGGTCGGGTTGTGCGGCGTACAAATCAGAATCGCCCGGGTATTGTGCTTGATCAGCTTTGGCAGTTCGGCAGGATCGGGTGCCCAGTTGCGAACCGGGTCGCCATGCCAGTATGAGACCTCGATCCCGCGCGATTCAGCCACCGAATAATGCGACTGATAACCGGGAAAATGCACGACAAAATGGTCGCCAGGCTCGAGAACCGCGTGCATGAAAGCAAAAATCGGTTCTTCGGCGCCGGTGAAAAGCAGAATCTGTTCGGGTGTAACCGACTCATAGAGTGCGGCAATATCGCGGCGCAAAGCCGGGTCGCCCAGACTCTCGGTATAGCCCAGCCAGACTTTTTTGAGCGCTTCTTCGCTGCCGGGCTCAAAGGCCAGCAGATCTGCAACGCTCATCGCTTCGGGGTCACTCGAGCCGAGCAGATACTTTGCCGAAAATTCATGCCTGGCAAAATAACGCTCAAGCTCGAATGGCCTGATCTGCATTATTCGCCCTTGTTCATGCCTGCTTCTTCGAGAGCCTTTGCTGCAGCTTTCTCGGCTTCTTCAGCAGCCTTTTCGGCATCCGCGGCGGCTTTTTCGGCCTCTTTCACTGCCGCATCGACATTTGGCACGTCTATGCTGGCATCATCACCTTTTACATCGATTTTGATTCCACCCACATCGACATTGGCTGCATCGCCAGAAGCATCAACCGTAACGCCCGGCAGACTGACCTTGGCCTTGTCGCCTTCGGCATCGACAGTAACGCCTGGCAGGCTGACCTTGGCGCCAGATTCGGTCGAGTCAATGGTGACCCCGGGCATATCCACTTTGGCGCCGCCTCCGCCAGTTTCGATTTTAATGCCGCCCGGCAGGCTGATCTTAGTCGCGCCACCGTCGGTTTTCACTTCGGCGGGCTTAACGTCTGCCGATTCAACTGCCGGGGCCTGCCCCTGCGGCGGCTGCGGATCGCTGCCGCAACCGGTCACCATCATCGCACCCGCCATAAATGCCATTATAATCAAGCCATTAGTGTTTTTCATAAAGTTTCCTTTTCAGTTTTAACATCCAGATCCAGCCAAGATTGTAGCATCCCGCTGGATGTACAGCAACAAGTTTCAGCAGTTCAATGTAAAGATTCAGTCTTAGGTGGGATTGCCTATATTGCGTAGAATTATAGCACCAAGCTATGCCTTGTTACCCGTGCTCTCGACAGGGTCTCACAATAATGATTCCACTCGCAACTGAATCTTTACCGTTCAATGTCAGTAATGAGACAGCTAACGGAAATGGCGTTTGAAAAGCTGGTGCACCTTGAGATCGGCGGGGGTGTCGTTGCCGAGCGTCAAGCTGAAGTCGGCGTAACCTGAGCGGATATCTTTAATCGTCACAGATTTATCGTCAATCGCGAAGAGAACCCGCCACGACTTGAAGCGCAGAACCATGCCGTCAGCGTCTTTGATATATTTGTTGCGCGTTGTGTCGTGCGGGTTGTGGCTGAGCTGGCTGCTGATGACACCGCGCAGATTTACGCCATGCCGCTTGAGATATTCAGCTTTTCTGGCCGCCACTTCTTCATATTCTATGCTGTAAACGTCTTTAACGACATTCTCGAGCCAGCCGCGGCGGGCATTCGGAAAGCTGTCGTAATCGGAAATATAAGGTTTGATGTCGATAACCGGTGTGTTGTTGAGCAGGTCAGAACCGCTTATATAAACGCAGTTGCCCTCGACGCGGTCGAGTTTGACGCAGCTCATGCCAAGCGGGTTGGGGCGATAAGGCGAGCGCGTCGCAAACACACCCTTTTTGCCCCTTCCATCAGAATAAGGCGGGTTGGTAAGCGGGCGCCAGTTGTGGTTCAGGTGAAAGACAAAAATCACCCAGATGTAGTCGAAGCCAGCCAGATCCTTGAGGCCCTGCTCGTAATTGTGGCCTTTGACAAGCTCGATGCAGCCTTCAACCTCGGAAAGCACGCCCTGCATCGGCTGCTCCTGATGATAGTCGTGCGCGCAGCTGAAAAGACCTATAGGCTTGAATTCGAACACAGCTGAAACTCTTCCTGAAGATTGATTCAGAACAATATACCACAGGTTTTGACTTTGCCGGCGGCGCCTGTTAAGCTGAACCTGAAACGAACCGGCACGATCACGGAGGGGTTATGAATCTTCGAAAATATTTTTCTGTAATAATTATTGCTGCAATTCTGCTTTTCCCCGGAATAGCTCAGGCGACCAGATCGAGCTCTATTCAGCTTACCTGCCCGGTTTGCGGCAACAGCCTCAGTGGCCGCGAACTGATGTCGACCAACAACTTTGGCGGCGTCGATACTGATTTCATGCAGCGACCGATGGGCGCATACCCGATTATGATCAGGCCGGCAACCTGTTTAAAATGTGGCTTTTCGGGCTATATCGACGACTTTTCGGAAGAAGCGAAAAAGAACATGCCGGCGACTTTTACTGCCGCAATCAAGCAGGAAAAAGCACTCAAACCGGCAGTCGATCTTGCCTCATACAGCGATCATACCGACATGCCTGTCTGGGCCAAGTATGACCTGATCGCGCAGGTTCGCAAGCTCGAAAACGCTCCGGCCGGCGATATCGCGCATCAGTATCTGTGCGCCGCCTGGGCAGTAAGAATCGACTCGTTTTTGCCATTACCGGAAGAGAACATGAAAAAGATGGAAGAGCTGTTCAATGCAAAATTTTCCGATCGTTTTGAGAAACGAGACCGCAATGCCTCTTCGATAAACGTCGAAGTGGCTTTTGACAGCCTGAAACTGGCAAATATCCTCAATGCTGAGTGTACGAAAAGAAACA
>CAZMWO010000047.1:0-5150 GCA_964569565.1 uncultured bacterium
TCGGTCTTCTGATCGAGCAGGTCGCGGCGGCGCCAGTCAAAATAGGCCTGCAGATAGCGATTGATCTGGTAATCGGTGATGAAGTTCGCAGTAGTTTTTTGTACCGGGTTTTCGAAGCGACCGATGATCTCAGCTTCATCCTGAGCCGAATTCGGCAGGCTGGTCGGCAGAATGTATTTTTGCGGGTCGAGCGAAGGGTCTCTGATGACCTTGGAAGTATTTTCGACCTTGTATTTAAGCTGGGTGCGCAGGGCGCGGTTCGGTTCGTAGCGGATCTGAGAGTCAGCGATTTCAGTGCTGGCGCGTGAATTAGCGAGATAATCGTCTTCGCGGCGCCACTGAAAAAGGCCGCGGGCGCTGAGAACCCGGTTTGGTTCATAGCTGAGATCGAGGTCATAGTTGCGGGTTTCGGAACGAAAGTTGTTCTTCACCAGGCCGTCGTCAACCGTTACCAGAGATACGCCAGTGTTCCAGGAAAAGGTTTCATCGGCTTCTGCGCCCATTTTGAAGCTCATCTCGACAACTTCGGAAGCGGATGCGACATTGATCGAGTCATCATATTCAGTGAGATTGATCTTGCTTTGCGTTATCAGTTTGCCGAAGTTTTTGTCCCAGACGGCGGCCGAGGTGTCACGTATCAGGTCTGAGTTGATGGCAGGACCGGTTTCGCGATCGTTCTGACGACCTGCCCTGACTTCGAAACGATTATCAGCATGGGGAGTCCAGACAAAGCCGCTGTTGAAGTCATTAAAGTCGATGGCCTGAAGAGCCGGATCATCACTGAGATTGGTTTCTGACTTCTCGGCATCTGCAAAGCCGGTGAGAGTACCGGTAAATTTGTAAGCCAGGCGGGCCCGACCGCTCATGATATCGTTGACCAGGCCGCGCTCGCCCAGTTCCAGCACGCCGCCTTCGCGGCCGACAACCTTGAATTTGTTGTCGATTCTGCGATAAGAAAGGTCTGAGTCGCTGCGCTCTGTCTTGCCGGTCAGACCAAAACGGGTTGCATAACCGGTTATACCACGATCCTGCGCGGTTGCATCTGAATTGCGATTCGGGTCGATACGTGACACCGCAGTTTCGGCATTCATAGAAACAGAGGGCGTGAGCTGCCACTTCGTGTCGAATTCGAGAATGTCGTGCTGCATCGGGGTGGCAGTGCCGGAAGCGTCGGCAGCCGATTTTGGTGTCGAGCTGTCAACTTCCTGCAGCCAGGTGAAAGCAAGATGACTGGTTTCGTCATGCTGATAAATCTGACGGGTGCCGAAGAGATTGCGGCTGAAAGCCATGCTTTTGTCGGAAACCTCGTATTCAACGACAATCCAGCGGGTCATTTCGATTGGCAGCATATGCGGCAGAAACTTGACGATCCCGTCTTCGTAATCTATGAAGTAGTCGGTACCGCGATTGATCGCCACACCGTCAATACTGACCTTTTCTGAATTCTGCACGATCGGGCTGGCTGCCAGCCTGAATTCCTGTTGCTGACCGGCGCCTCTGAACTGTTCGCGGCGTGCCTGGCCCTTGGACTGTGAGAACAGAAAAATCGACTGAAAACGTTCATGAAATGCACCCTGAGCCATTATGCCACGCACTTCCTTGCGGAACAGGGCAAATTCGGTGCCATCGATGGCCAGCGGAAAGTCACCCATGACGAATTTCCAGACCGGCCCGTCGATATTTACGGTAAAGCGACGATCTTCGTCTTCCTTATCATCGAGTACGGCATGAACGGTAGCAGTGTCGGTGATGTTGCCGCTGATTTCAAGATGCATGCTCTGATCGAGCTTAAAGCCGGGTATTGAATCGAAGTTTTCGCTCGAGAAATGGCTGATATCGCCGGAAACATCTGCCTTTTTCATCTCGAAAGTCTTGGTACCGGAAATATTGATATTGCGTTTTTCGATCTGCTCATCAGCTTCCTGCCAGAAGTTGCGGGCATACTGTACAATCTGCGCCGGCGGCGTTTTGATTCGCTGCGGTTCGTTGAGTCTGACTGGCATGAGATTGTTTTCGACGGCAATGTCATCCGGCGAAATCTCAGCTGAACTATCTGCAGTTGCCGGGTTGGCGGCTACGGCGACAGAGTCGGCGCTGATTGAGACTGCAGCAGAAGATGTCGCCTTTGTCGTTAAGGGCTTTTTCGGCAGAGAAATTTTGTATGTCTTCGCTAAAGCACTTTCAACAGCAATGTCATCCGGGTTAATCGAAACGCTTGCAACCGCTGGAGTATCAGCTAAAATCTGTGCGGCAGCAAAAGCGTTGACCGTTGCAATTGCCTGATAAAATATGACAAGCAGCAGAATACGCATTAGAAAAATGCGTCTTAAACTTCTGCTGGTGCCTGTTTTAATCATTTACCGCGAGGATGTGCCTTTCGATGGATATTCTTAAGATCCTTTCCGGTGAGATGCGTATATATCTGGGTCGTCGACACATCGACGTGGCCGAGCATCTCCTGCACGGCAATTATGCCGGCACCGCCTTCAAGCATGTGGGTAGCACAGCTGTGCCTGAACACATGCGGCGACACGTCGCGGTTGATTCCGGCCATCAACGCGTATTTTCTGATAATTTTCCAGACGCCCATGCGCGACATCGGCTTGCCATAAGGGTTCAAAAACATGGTTCGTTCGCTGATATCTTTAAGAAGCTTATTGCGGCCATTTTTGAGATATTCGTTAACGGCCGCGATAGCATACTGACCGATAGGAACAATGCGTTCACGCCCGCCCTTACCGGTTACACTCAAAAATTCGGCGGCGGCATTGAGGTTGCCAAGTTTGAGATCGATGAGTTCAGACTCACGAATGCCGGTAGCGTATAAAATTTCCAGCATGGCGCGGTCACGCAGACCAAAAGGCGTTGCCAGATCGGGCTGCTGTAGAATTTTTTCGACTTCCTGCTGGCTGAGCACTTTTGGCAGAGGCCGGCCGATACGTGGGCGTTCGAGCAGAGCAGTCGGATCGATGTTTATATGGTTTTCGCGCAGGAGAAAGCGGTAGAAACCTTTTATTGCAGATGATTTACGCGCCATCGAGCGTGGTGAGAGGCCAAGATCGTGCATGTGCACGAAAAACAGGCTTAGAATGCTGTCGATAGATGCGCTGGTTATGGCGCGCTGCCTGGCCTCTGCGAATTCGATCCAGTCCTGGAGGTCGCGGCGGTATGCTTCGAGAGAGCGCGGTTTAAGGCCCTTTTCGATAGCAAGATAGTTCAGAAACTGCTCGAGCAGATCTGCCGACATGTTTGCTCCTGTTTTATCGATATTATCTGGTCAATATATCGGTAAAACAGTGGCTTTTATTGAAGTCTATTGAGGATTTCTGCTCAGGATTTCTGTTCGAGGCTGCGGTGAATATTTTCGGTGTAACGCTGCAGATTGCGCTCGTAGAAATCAGACGACAGTCGTCCGGATCTGGCCTCTTTGAGCAGCGGCAGCATGGCACGCATGTCGCCCTGCTCAGCCAGGGCTTCTACAGCATTTCGATAAACGATGTCTTCATGATCATGCAGCATTTTGAGGAGAATTGGCGTTCCCTGGTGGTCCTGAATGCGGCCAAGCGCAAATACCGCTGAAGAACGCACCCAGCGGCTGCGGTCACGCGACATTTTTTCGAGTTCGGTAAAAACTTCCTGATGGCCGCTTTTCCAAAGAGCGATGGCAGAATTGACCCGCACGCGATCGTTGCGGTCGTGCAGCAGTTTATGGCACGCTTCCGGCAGTTTCGGCCAGCCGAGCTCACTCAGCGCTTCGACAGCGTTGGCACGTACGCGGGCGTCTTCATGCTTGAGCTGGGAAGCGACTATATCGACTGCCGGCGAGCATTTTGAGCGGCCAAGCACCGAGACGGCGGTTGCCCGCACCCAGATGTCGGTTTCGCTGTTGCGCAGAATATTGATCAATTCGTCATTTAGCTCAGGCGAACAGAGAGACGAGCAGGCTTCAACCGCATTAATCCTCAGCCAGCGTTCTTTTGCAGCAAGACACTCGCGAACGGTCTTCAGCACCTTGTCACCACCAATCCGGCCAAGCACGAGAATCATCTGTTCACGCACGACCAGCGGCATCCGGTCAAAGTCTACGAGAATGCGATCGGCGATCTTGTCGCCCATGGCGGCGATAGCACTGACCGCAGTGTTTCTGATGCGGTCGTCTGACAACTGCAGCAGCCGGTAGAATTCTTCATACAGCAGCGGCGACATTTCTCTTTCAGCTTTTTTGAGCAGAAGAATCCTGATTTTCTGGTCGGTTTCGCGCGATAACCATTGCCGCAAAATGCTGATACGCTCGTCGGCGCCGAACAGCGCAAGGCCTTCAATGGCAATTTCCCTGATGCGGGGCCTGGTGTCTTCAAAAAAGCTCTGAAAAATGCTGCGGTCTTCAATCAACGGGCGACAGATGAGGGCTTCAACGATTGCCTGCCTGATTTCGGCATTGGCTGACTTGACCAGCCGCCTGACATGGGCAGTGGCACCTTCGTCTTTGAGGCGGGAAAGGGCAAGATTGGCCATGAGCGATACCGCCCAGTTGTCGCTGCCAGAGAGCATTTTGAGCGAGGTATGCCGTTCGGCCGAGGGATGGCGGACAAAGTAGCCGACAGCGGTGGCGAGCAGATCGGGATCGCGGGTCTGCCCAAGAATCTCGTTCATCAGCGAAGCCACCCGAACATCGTCGTAAGCAGAAAGCAGTTCGAGCAGGCGACGACGCACAGCCGGCGGCTGGTCGTTACTGCAGGCTCTGATCACGACATCGAGCGCCGCTTTAAAATCAAAACTCTTCAGTGCCTGACCGGCGCTGTCAGACAGCTGCCCGTTGTCAGTGAGGATGAATTCAATGATATGCTTCACCGAAGCGGGGTTTCCAATGCGCCCGAGCGCTTTTATCACCTGGTTGACGATTTCCTGATCGGGTGAAGACAGCAGATCTTTGAGGTGTTCGGCATGTTGCCGAATGCCGAGAATGCCAAGAGCAGAGACTGACAACAGTTTCTCCTCAGGGTTATTACTCTTCAAACCATCTATCAATTCTTTAAAGCGGTTGTTTTCGGCTCCCGGCATGCTGATCTCTCCTGTTTTAATCTACGGTTTCGGGGTCATCGACTCTTTCTATGCGGGCACCCAGCCTGCGAACGCGGCCCACGAGATCC
>CAZMWO010000047.1:5160-13328 GCA_964569565.1 uncultured bacterium
ATATGAAATACCTGACTGACTTCGGTGCGGCCCTCGGCCACGAGTCCGGCCAGTACCATAGCGGCGCCGGCGCGCAGATCGGTCGCAGAAACCGGCGCACCCTTGAGTGATTCGACACCATGCACGACAGCGGTGCGGTCATGAATGGTTATGCTTGCGCCCATGCGTGCCAGTTCTGAGACATGCATGAAACGATTTTCGAAAATGGTCTCGGTAATCGACGAAGTGCCGTTGGCCACACACATCGCCGCCATCAGCTGCGCCTGCAGATCGGTAGCAAAGCCCGGAAAAGGCAGGGTCTTTATCTCGACCGCCTTAAGGCGCTCTGGAGCGTTAACGCTGATCGAGGTTTCGTCATAACTTAGTTCGACGCCCATTTCACGCAGTTTGTTTAGCAACGCATGCAGATGGCCGGGGTCGCAGTTCTCGACCTTGACGTTACCGCCGGTCATGGCGCCCATTATGGCGAAGGTTCCGGCTTCGATACGGTCGGGCATGACCCGGTAGCGGCCGCCACCAAGCTTTTCGACACCTTCGATGGTTATCGTCGGACTGCCGGCACCGGTTATTTTTGCGCCCATGACATTGAGAAAATTGGCGAGATCGACGATTTCCGGCTCCTGAGCCGAGTTTTCAATCTGAGTAACGCCCTCAGCGAGGGTCGCGGCCATCATCAGATTCTCAGTCGCACCGACAGACGGGAACTCAAGCAGTATCCTGCTGCCGCGCAATTTATCAGCCACCGCAACAGCGCAGCCGCCTTCAATGGAAACGGTAGCGCCAAGTGCTTCGAAGCCTTTGAGATGAATGTTTACCGGCCGCACACCTATTGCACAACCGCCAGGAAGCGGCACCCGAGCCTTTTTGAGGCGAGCCAGCAGCGGGCCCATGACAAAAAAACTGGCGCGCATGCTTTTAACCAGTTCATAAGGGGCTTCGTCGTTGATCTGCCCCGAAGCATCGAATCTGTAAACATTGTTGCCGGCATTCTCAACCCGGGCACCGAGTGCCTGCAGCACGCGATCCATGGTATTAACATCGTTGAGCGCCGGAACATTGGAAAGTTCTACCGGCCCGGTGCTTAAAATGACTCCGGCCATTATCGGCAGCGCCGCATTTTTGGCACCGCTGACCTTTATGCTGCCTGACAGCCTGTTGCCGCCTTCTATGATGATCTTTGCCATGAATCAGCCTATATCTAACCTTTCGAGCGTTATCTTCGCTTCTTTGAGCATTTCCAGAGAGAGTTCGTCAGGGTAGTCGCCAAGAAAAACCACACGCTTGATACCGGCATTGATCAGCATTTTGGCGCAGGTTATACAGGGCTGGTGAGTGCAGTAGCAATCGCCGCCTTTCAATGATACACCAAAAGCAGCCGCCTGAAGTATAGCATTTTGTTCGGCATGCAGACCGCGGCACAGTTCCTGTCTCTCGCCGGATGGGATTTTTCGCGCCTCGCGCAGACAGCCGCCGGGAAGCTGGAAACAGTGTGCCACATTATTAGGAGCGCCATTGTAACCGGTTGCCAGCAACCTGTTGTCTCTGACAATCGCCGCGCCAACCTGACGGCGCAGGCAGGTCGAGCGTTGCGCCACCAGCTGCGCAATGCGCAGAAAATAGGTATCCCAGTCAGGGCGTGCGGAAATATGGTCGGGCATGTTATTTGGTTCCATACAGTCTGTCTCCTGCGTCGCCGAGGCCTGGCAGTATGTAACCACGCTCATTCAAACCCTTGTCGAGAGCGCAGGTGAATATATCGACGTCAGGGTGCGCTTTCTGCAGGCAGGCGACACCTTCGGGGCAGGAAACCACGCAAAGAAACCTGATGTGTGTGGCGCCTTTTCCCTTGACCAGCTCTATGGCATGAGCGACCGATCCACCGGTAGCCAGCATCGGGTCGACGACAAAGACTTCCATGTCGGCGATGTTTTCGGGAAGCTTGCAGTAATAATCAACCGGTTTCAGGCTGTCATGGTCGCGATAAAGGCCGATATGCCCGACTTTTGCCATTGGCATGAAGCTCAGCAGGCCATCGACCATGCCGAGGCCGGCCCGCAGAATCGGAACAATCGCAAGCTTCTCGGTAGAAATCATCTCAGCATCTGCCTGCATCAGCGGTGTTTCGCAGGTTTTCTTTTCGACCGGAATGCCGCGCGTCGCTTCGTAGGCGAGCATCATCGACAATTCCTGCATCAGCTGGCGGAAGAGTTGAACATCAGTATGTTTTGAGCGCAGCAGGGTGATTTTGTGTTTAACCAGCGGGTGATCGAGTATTGTGAGTTTTGCCATCAGTGCTTATGCCTTTCGCATGATATCTCGATTTTTTCGACGCGGGTCTGGTGGCGGCCGCCCTCGAAAGAAGCCGAGAAGAACTTTTCAAGAATGTCTAGTGCAAGAGCCTCGCCAACCAGGCGACCGCCCATCACCAGCACGTTGGCGTTGTTGTGCTGCCGTGCCAGCGTTGCTTCAAGTGAGTTATGACACAATGCCGCGCGAATACCGGCGTGCCGGTTGGCTGCAATCGAAATTCCGATGCCTGAACCACAGGTTAATATCCCAAGGCTGCCGGGTTCAGCCAGTATTTTTTCGGCAACGGCATGGGCATAATCAGGGTAATCACAGGAGTTCTGCGAGTCGGTACCAAGATCGACGACTTCGTGCCCAAGCTCGGTAAGCTTTTTGATCAGTGTCTGTTTAAGAAGAAAACCGCCATGATCAGAGCCTGCGAATACTTTCATGCGTCTTCGTCTCCTGTATATATCTTCGTGCGTCTGTATAGTGCATAATACACAGGTAGAGATCAAGTTTCAACCGCAGAAATCAATAGCCATAGCAAACAAACGGTAGCATGGCCTAAAAGAGCTGTGCAGTATAAACGCGGACTTTCGGCAGGATCCCAACGCTTCAACTCTCACCAGGCGAAAATTTTATGTGACTTGCCATGGCTTTGCGTCAATGTTGCCTGGCTCGGCCGAGCTGCTCTATCCTGCGCAGCTCGGCATAAGCACCTCCCTGTGCAAAAAGTTTACGCTTATGGGATGCCTGCCTGCGCCCTCTATAATGAAGACTTAAATTTTTGTGCAATCACCCAGCAATCAATAGCCGCTTTCGTAGCGTTGGGTCATCTGGTCGTAGGCTGCAAGCTTGGCTTCGAGTTTGCTGTCTTCAACGCCGTATCTGAAACGGCCGGTATCATCAGGGTAGGCTTTCAGATAAAATTCCAGCCAGAATTCCTGACGTTCATGGTTGTATTCGGCACGGGCTTCCCAGCAGTGCAGATCTCTGGTGATGCCGATGGTGAGCGGACTGAATTTATGGGTGAGATGATTGTAGTTGCCGGAGGTCGAAACCTGCCACAGAGGCCTTATCGTTGCAGTGTAATTGAACGAAGTATTGGTTATCTGCTTGTAATTCTGAGGGTATGTCAGACTGGTATCGAATGACCAAAGATTGCTGGAAAGCCGGTAGCGCATGTTCATATTGCCCGGCACCAGTTTAGTCAGATCCATTTTAGTGAGAGTGACGTCATCCGGCACATAGTCCCGCCGCAAAAAGAATTCCCACGTGCGGTAGGCATCAGCCTCCGAACGCCGCGAATAATCCCAGTAGACCTGTTCCAGCCGGCTTCTTACACGATTATAATTGAAGTTTATCGGGTTGAGAGTCCATGAATTCTCGGTAAAGCGCAATCTTGTCGAAAAAACATCTGTGCTGGTAAATGAGTCGAACTGAAATGGCGATTTACCTTTTGAAGTCGAAACATTGTAATTGAATTCCATGTTCGCCACCTTCGAAAACTTGTGGTTGGCGCGTACCATGGTTGAACCGTTCTCACGCTCGATTCCGCCTGTGTAGTAGTTTTTCTGAAAATTGTAAGATGGCGTCAGGTCGAAGCGTTCATGCACCTGAACCGTCGGCACCGTGAAATTGAACCTGAAATCTTTTTTCTCGGTATCTTTCTTGTCGCTCAAATTACCTTCTTCATATTTCCCATACATACCGGAAAAATTAACGGTAAGCGGCACTCCCGGCGTCGTATAAGCCGGAAAGCTGAAGTTAACCTCGGGCAGGCGGTTAAGTATCTGATAGCCCTTGTCGAGGTCGTATTTGTCGCCATCGAGATCATAGAACTTGTTGGCGGTTACCGAAACATTCATAAAGCTGAACACCGGCCGGTAACTCATCTGAACGGTCATATCCTGGTTTTCTGCCTGGCCGGTATACTGGTCGCCGGTATAGTTGACGCTGGTGTTAATCGTTTCGCCACTGGCAAAACGGTGGTTGTGTGTCAGATTGATCTGGGTGTTCTTGTGATTGCGCTTGCTTTCATCGAGATGATACATGTAGATCGAACCATTGTTAGACTCACTCATGCTCCAGGTGCCGTTAAACCCGTATCCACTGCCTCGCTTTTCGAACAGGTCAGCATTGAAACGCCCTGAAATAGCTGTATTTATCACCAGATCGGTCGACAGTTTGAAAAATATGCCGTCGATCTGCGACATGCCCTGACGCGTATGAAAAAACTTGTCGCTCTTTTTAAAAACACTATGGTCGCGGCCTCTCCGGTAGAGGGTCTTGCCCTTCCACTTCAGCCGCAGGTTTTCCATGGTCATTGATTTTTCCGGGTAACTGTCGATGACATCTGCGCTTATTCGATAATGCGGGTGCTCGAAGTTATCGCAGGTAGTCTGCATTACCTCTTTGGCAATACTGTGTCGCGGGCTTACATAGACCTCCTTCGCGCTAAAATAGTTGCGGTTCTTGATGATCTGGGCATCGCGCATCCAACCTTCACCCTTTTTCATGTTATATACGAGAAAGTCGCCTTTGGTCTGATCGTAACCCTTCCAGAAATTGACGTTGCCCTGGGCAAAAATGTCTTCTGTCTTGGTGTTGGCCTGAATGTTTTCGGCGCTGATCTTCATATCCTGATAGGATATGAACGCCTTGCCTTTGGTGACCACCTGCTCGGCTTTGGTGCGGTATTCGAGATAATCGCCCTGAATGGTGATAGGAAACTTCTGAGTGTCCATGGAAGGCACATCGAATGCGCGTGCAAAAAACATTTCGCCCCAAAACAGCGAAATAAGCATAATAACAGGCAGGATTCGGTAGATTTGTCTGCTGTTAAAGCACAATTTTATATATTTCCCGCATTATGTTTCGCAGAAAGCTGGTTTTCCACTTCCTGCATCTCTAGTATCGACTCTCAGACATCCCACCTTGAGAATTTTTTGCGCGCGCCGACAGAGACCAGATATGCAGACTTAGTAATCAATCGATTACTGCATACTGTTTACGGAAAATGTTGTTTAAAAAACCCGCCTGCGCAATACTCCTCTGTCACATAAGAGTTCAAGAATTAAATCTTAGAATCTCCGCTTATACCGGGCTCTCGGCGTGATCTCATTCGCTCCACTCTCGCCAGTCGAGAGTCTCTTTTAATAGCTATGGCTCTGCGTCAAAATTGCCTGGCTCGAAATTTCGCTCATGAGAAGCACGCCTGCGCCCTGACTGTGTCTGCTAAATTTGTTTCGCATCAACTTAGCCTTACCCTACAATTCAAATGTGACAGTGGACTACTCTAATTTGCCCTTATGCGCCGGTATTTGGCAAAGTACGCTTTTGTCGGATGAAACCAGACAATAACAGCATATTCAGCGGAGGATGGTCTGGTGGAGGCTTTCGAGGGCGGGTTTGAGTTGAGTTTTTTCGATGGCGAAGCTAAGTCTGATGCCGTCGTGCTGCTCAACCACCGGTATAATCTTATTCAGGCCGGCGGCAAAAGTGGCGGCCAGTTCGGGATTATCACGCAGTCCGCAACCAACGAGACTGAGCGTAGAAAGGTTGGCGAAGCAGTCGACCTCTTCGGCGCCGAGTCGGTGTGCCTGTTCCCAGCAGAAGGGGAGTGCGGCAAACGAGTCGGTGCGGCGAAAACCAAGTCTGAGACTGCCCTGCAACTGATTATATGGCTTCCACTGCATCATTACCGGGGCAAACGGCTGCTCCTGCAGTTCGCGCATAAACTGGTCGTCAGGCTTTGACAGTCCGTAGATACGGGTATAAACCAGACGGTTGTCGCAGGTTATGCTCTTTACCGGTATCTGATCATCGCCATCCGGGCCGACCACGCTGCCTTCAGCCTGAGAAAAGCTTGAACGGACATGAATTCTGATCTCACAGTCACGGGCGCAGGAAACGGCGCGCGGATGCAGGATTCCGTTGCCAAACGCAGCTAAAGTCAGCATTTCATCGTAATTCAGATGCCAGACCTTGCGTGCATCAGAGATAATACGTGGATCGGCCGTGTAAATGCCATCTTCGTCGGTATATTTTTCGCAGACTTTCTGGCCGAGTTCGCGGGCCAGAATGACGGCGGTCAGGTCAGATCCGCCGCGGCCAAGCGTAGTCAGATCGCCGTCGGCGGTGATTCCCTGAAAACCTGCTACTACAGCCACGCTGCCCGGTTCGAGAAAACGCGCCAGGTTATTGCGGCGGCCAATCTGTACAATGTTGTAATCGTCTCCCTGCAACTCAGAGAGAAGATGCAGATTGAATGCGTTGTACGAACGCGCACGTATGCCCAGCCGGGTCAGCGCGCCGGCCATCAAAGAAGCACTGACCATCTCTCCGGTGGCCATGATATTGTCGAGTTCGCGGCGGTCAGGAACCGGAGTAATTTTATTCATCAATTCGATCAGATCATCTGTGGTATCGCCCATTGCCGAAACGACGACAACCAGTCGACTGCCCTTTGATGCGCGGGCGGCTATGCGCTCGGCAACGCGGGTAATGCGCTCTACCGACCCCATAGATGAACCACCAAACTTCTGAATCAGGACATCGCCATTGGCAAACATTTTTTAGTCCCGTCTCAAAAAACGGAAACAGGCACGCACGCCTGCCAGTTTAACCTGTTCGCTAATCTGCAGCAGCACAGTATCGATTATGCTGCGCCTGGTTCTGCCGGTAATGATTACCAGGCTCTGCCGTAGTTTATCAGCAGTTTCACGTGAAACCTCAACAGTCGGCTGATGAATTTTTTCGATATCGACACCGGCACGGTTGAAAAATTGAAGAATAGTGGCCAGGGTGTCATTCATGTTAATCATGTTGAAACGCATATAAAAACAGTCGGAAAAATCTTCGACTTCACCATCGTAGATACTGATGTCAGTGCGCGGCGCGCTGTTTACTTCCAGATCGCAGAGAATAGCTCTGACCTGGCTTTCATAATTTGTACCGGGTGCTGAATAAACATGTGAACCGTTGGAAGCGGTTTTGAAATAGATGATTTCAGAACCGGCACGGGCCCTCGCAAGCAGATAAGATGATGGAATCATGCAGGGCTCGACGACGGCGCGAATCTGCCCCGACTCAAACTCTGCCAGACCAAGCAGTCTGATTGAACAGCCAAGTTCTCGCGCGATTTCGACATCATGGTATGAAAGAGTGCTTATGCCTGAGGTTTTAACTTTTTCGGGTCTGATAATCAGGCCGTACACCGAGGCTATCTGCAGGATCAGGCGATTTCGGGTTATTATGCCATGCAGGTTCTGGCTGGGGTTGCCAGTTGCAATATTCTCCCATTGTGCTTCGTGAATGGCTTCTTCAAGTGTTTTTGCAGATGACTCCATGCGACTGAGCACATAGCCGGCCACAGAATCGTTTTGCACCAACACTTGATCAGGCCGGCCAATGGCATTGTCAGCAGCGACACGCAGAAAAGCATAAGTTCCGCCTGTGGCGGCACTGAATCTGGTTTTCTGAGATTCACCGGCCAGCAACCGGCTAATAGCCAACTCTGCGTCGGCAGTGATTACAGTCGCCGGCAACCGCTTGAGATTGCCGTTTCCAGCAAAATGAATACCCGTATCAACAGCGGCAAAAAAGTCGTCAGACCCGAAAGCAACCCAGGGTTTATCAACATTTTCACGGCCAAGAACCGGAATACGCAAAAGATCCTCACGCCCGAGACGGGTGAGGATCTTCTGCAGTTCTGCCTGCCAGGACGGCAGATTGATGAAGCCGACAGACTGCATCAACCGTGAACTCCTTCGCCACCGGCGTTTTCGACTGCTTCCATGAAAGCTTCAGAAAGCGTCGGGTGCGGGTGGATCATCATGCCGAAAGCATGGCTGTCTATGCCGAACTGTGACATCATG
>CAZMWO010000048.1:0-13283 GCA_964569565.1 uncultured bacterium
CGTAGACGAGCCGATCGTTTTCTGATCCTGCTCTGAATCAAAAACCGGCCACCGCAAGGTGGCCGGTTTTTTCGTGCCTGTAAACTCCAGCTAAATGCTGATAACCGGGACAGCGCCCCAGAATGGGCGTTGTTCCGGTTATCAGTTATTCAAACAATGCCATTGAGCAGTAATATACGCAGAATAAGGTTTGCTATCATGCCGGCGGCGAGATCGTCGGCAACTATGCCGGTGCCGCCGCGAAAAGTCTGAAAAATATTAATGGGAAAAGGCTTGAGAATGTCGAGCAGGCGAAACAGGATGAAGCCAGCTATAATGGCTGCGTAGCTTGCATCCCAGATGAAAAGAAGAGTGGCCCACATGCCAAGGGCTTCATCGATTACGACTTCTTCGGGGTCTATGCTGCGGTCAATTTTCTCGATGCGCTCAGAAACTCCGATTGCTATTAAAGTGAAAGTGAAAAACAGCCCAATCTGCGGCCAGGCGCCGAGATTTCGGGTTGCCATAAATAGTGCGATGCCGGGCAGGCTGCCGAGTGTGCCCGGAGCCTTTTTGATGTAGCCGAGGCCGAAACATGAACCGAGCAGTTTTATGCTGCCGATACTCGCTGAACTACTGGTCCAGGAAGTGCCAATTCTTTTTGAAGTAGTCATAGCCTGAATATACCGTGGCGACAGCTGCAATTATCATAAGAACCTGAATCGTTACAGCGTAGAACTGCATCAGAAAGGTAAGCCATTCCTGTTGCGCGTATGAGAGAAGAAAAATTCTTATCGTTAAAAAACACAACGCCGTAATAATAGCGGTAAGCTGTGTCGTCGTCTTGAGCTTGCCGGCGCCGCTGGCGTCGATTACCTTGCCGCGTTCGGCACAGATCAGTCTGAGGCCGGTAACTGCAAACTCACGGGCAATGATGATTATTGCAACCCAGGCGGCAGTGTGGGTGATCTCGCGGTATTCTACCATTGCGATCAGGGCAGTCGAGACCAGCAGTTTGTCAGCAATCGGATCCATGAACCTGCCGAATGTGGTGACCTGCTGATACTTTCTGGCGAGATAGCCATCATAATAGTCGGTTATTGCGGCCAGAATGAAAATAAGGGTGGCTATCGCCTTGCCCCAGTCTCCCTCCAGCGACGCTCCTGGAGCCCGATAAAAAAATGCCGCCATGAAGAATGGTATGGCAGCCATTCGGGCAACGGTCAGTCTGGTAGCCACATTCATCAGGCCATCTCCGCGGTAAAATCATAAGAATCCGCACCGGTAATGCGGACTTCGATTATGTCGCCGGCCTTTACAGCCGGCCTGCCAATAATGGTCGTTGTGTTGTCTACCTCATAAGCATCGCCGGCAGTCCGCGCCAGAACTCGGTCGGGCAGGACCTCGTCAACGATGACCTTGACCGCCCGGTTGATAAGTTTCTGGTTCTGCTCTCCGGCGATAAGTTGTTGAAGAGTCATGAGCTGGTCAAGCCTGGCCTGACGGGTAGATGGTCTGACCTGCGGCCTGAGTTTTTCCGCTTTGGTGCCTTCTTCTTCGGAATATGCAAAAGCTCCAACGCGGTCGAGCGGATATTCTTCGATGAAGTTGATGAGTTTGTCAAAATCCCGTTTCTGTTCCCCGGGAAAGCCGACAATGAAGGTGGTTCTGATAGTGCTTTCGGGAAACTGCCTGCGGATATGCGTGATCAGTTTGATCAGATGCTCTGGCGAGGTGTGTCTGTTCATGGTTTCGAGCAGGCGCTGCGAGATGTGCTGAAATGGTATGTCGAAGTAGGGGAGGACTTTGGGGACGCTGTAGAGTTCATCGATCAGGCGTGTCGTCAGTCCGCGCGGGTGCATATAGTGAAGTCGCAGCCATTCGACGCCTTCGACCGCCGAGAGCTCTTTGACCAGAGCCGGCAATGAACATCTGCCTTCTCTGTCGGTTCCATATCTGGTGATGTCCTGTGCAACTATCGATATCTCTTTAGCCCCTGAAGCCGCCAGTCTGCGGGCATCGGCGACAATGTCATCGTGGTGGCGTGAATTGAATGGGCCTCTGATACCGGGTATGGCACAATAAGAACAGCGGTTGCTGCAGCCTTCGGCAATTTTGAGGATACCGATGTGTGGAGGTGTAAAAAACCGCCAGCTCAGGCTGTAGTCAGGGGTCATTCGAGTTCGGGCGTTGAGTGAGACAAGCATGGTGAGCTGGTCTTCGCTCATAAACTCAAAAAGATGGTCTATCTCTGGAATCTCGCGTTGAATCTCGGTTCGGTATCTTTTTATTAGACAACCAAAGACGCAAACCTTGATTTCGGGGTGCCCGCCCTTTACCTTGAGATTGTCCATTATAATGGCCAGAGATTCTTCCTTGGCATCTTTGATAAATCCGCAGGTGTTGATCAAAATCAGATCAGCCTGCTCTGGTTTGTTGGCCCAGAGCCAGCCGGCACCGGCAAAGCGGTTGGCTATGCGTTCTGAGTCTGCTGTGTTCTTGGTGCAACCAAGGGATATCAGGTGAAATTTCATAGTGATAGAATACCTTTCTGCGGCTAAAAAGGCAAGCAATCTTGCCGATGTCGGCCACCTCCTGTGTCTGTCGCAGGTCACAGCGCCTGCGGTTAATTTGACGTTTCCGGCAGATTCTTCTGTATGGATTTGTAACCCAAAGACCAGGGAATATAATTCTTATCTTCAGTCTTTGCGTCTTAAATCAGTCTTTGCACAACAAACACTCGTTAGATTATGATAATTTATTATCAATATATTGATTAAAATTGTTTGTGTGTATTATAATGATTATATAAATATAATATTGATAAAAATAGTGCAAAGAGAATTGCCATCGCTCGCATTCTTTTCTGGCTCTATGAATTTTACCGGGTTTAACGAAAACTATGCATAAGAATTCCTGCTATTGTGCCGAAAAAACAAGCAGAAAGCTTATCTCCCGGAGGGTTCTTTATGAAATATGATACAAATAAACATACCGGATGCCGCTTGCTGCTGTTGGCGGCGATTGTAGCCATGTCTGCGGTTCTGGTTCCGGCTGTGGCAGTGGCAGAAGAACGCTCGGAGGGAGACCTGAAGAATAGACAGGCGATTTCCCGCCCGTCAGGCGAAATGATCTTTATCAACGACGAGATATATGGTTTGTCGCGGCTGGCCGATGCTGCCGACAAGTATCGCCCGGCCGTTGCTGACCCGAGCTGTCTGAAAGAAGTTTCCTTCATTGTTGCCGGCGAGGTCAGAAGCCCCGGCGAATACAGTCTGCCGGCGCCAATCAGCCTGTTGAGCGCTCTTCTCGCAGCAGGAGGGCCGACTGCGTCTGGAAGCATGCGCCATGTTCAGGTTTTTCATGATGGCAGTCTTCTGGGCGAGTATGATTTGTATGGTTTTATAAATGAAGGTCGCATTGTTGATGATTTTATATTCAATGGGGGCGAGCACATTGTGGTTATGCCGCATGGTGCCCGTGTCAGCGTTTCCGGCAGTGTTGCGACACCGGCTGTTTTTGAACTCAAGCCGGAAGAGATGAATCTTGGGCGGTTGTTTGACTTGTGCGGCGGGTTTGCCCGCAGTCGGAATACTCACCGGGTAGAAGTTGTCAGAATCGAAGCTGGCAGCCGGAATCTGGCTTTTTCTGCAAATGTCAGATCTGGTTTGCCGGACTTCAGATTGCAGGCTGGCGACCGGGTTAATGTTTATGAAGTTACCGGCGGCCGGCCACTCGCATCAGTTCAGTTACCTGACGGCAGCGTTCGTGATTTCAGTCTACAAAGGGTTTCACGTATATCGCATCTGTTGAAAGAGGTTCAGCCCCTGCTTGACAATGTTGCATCCGGTTATGCCGAGTTGCTGCGCGAGGGGCGGCCTGACAGGAAATTTGAGGTTGTCGGAATTTTGTGGTTGGACCTGCTGCAGATGATGGCTGCTGGTGATATGTCGCAAGACCTTATTCTCCGGCCGGGTGACAGACTGGTGTTTTTTGAGCGCAACTTTATCGAAAAAAAGCCGGTTGTTGGACTTGAAGTCAGTGGGCAGTCGCCGGTGTTTACCGATTATCGTGCCGGCATGAAGATAAGCGATCTTTTGCAGGCGGCAGATGTTGAATTGCCACACCAGTTGGGCCGGGCCCGGGTAAATCGCCGCAAGCTGCATGGAGCCAGGCTTGAATCGATTGGTATTATGATAAATCTTTCAGCCGCCCGTCGCGGAGACGAGCTGCACAACATTGAGTTGCAGCCTTTTGACAGTATGGTTATTCAGCCGTGATCCGACTGGACACGGGTATCATCGTGTCATGATCTGTTTGAGCGTCTGCTGAATCTTGCTCAAGCTTGGAGATACGGCTGCGATATCGCCACCCTGGCTGGGGAGTACTATGCCAAGTCTCTCGGCTTCTGCCTGGCGGTGTGCCCGGCTTTGCTGCATTTTGCTCAATGCCTCTGAGAATAATGTGGTTTCCAGTGGCTGATTGTCTGCCTGCAGTGCCGCAGGTTCAGTTTTGTCTTCCTGTGGCTCTGGAACTACCTGAATATTTGATGTTTCTCCGGTATTCGACGAGAAATCAGGCTCAAGCTCTTTTCTTTCTGAACTTGACAGGTTGGTTTCAGGTTCAGAGGCTGCCATGAATGGCTGGCTGGTAGTATTGGCCTGCGCCATATATGTTACTGAGCCTTCGGGAATCATGTATTCAGTTTCTTCAGCCATTACCGAAAAAGGCAGCAACAGCACGATCAAAATGCTGAAAAGCAGAGCAGATTTAATACAACGCATGGAATTGCGAAAGTTGTTCACGATGATATCCTTGTGACAAAATCAGGCCATCAGTCGACCAATGGCCAGATAATACTATTATGCAGAGCTCAGGTCAAGTCCTGTAAAAAAAAACTGCCTGCTGCAGTGGCAGCAGGCAGTTTTTCTGAAAAGTCTCAGGATTCGCCTTTGGAGCGTTCGATGTGAACCAGCGATCTTTTGGCATCATTGGCCAGTGGGCCGGTCGGATCGAGTTCGATAACCTTGTTGTATTCTTCGCTTGCCCGGTCGTACATGTTCTTGACGCGATAAATGCTGGCCAGTCTGAAATGCGCTTCAACATAGTTGGGGTCGAGCTGTATAGCCTTCCGGTATTCCTGCATCGCTTCGTTTTTCATGTTGATCTGATAGTTCTCGTTGAAGGCTTCACCAAGCTCGTAATGTGCTCTCGGACTGTTTTCATCAACCTTGAGCGCTTTGCGGCAGATGGCGATCGCTTCGTCATACATGTGTTTTCCGCTGATAGACTGCTTGCTGTAAACAATTTTCAGGCCCCAGTATGGCCACAGATTATTGGGGTCGCAGCTGTTGGCAAGCTTGAAGTAATACACCGCTTTTTGTTGCTCTTCTTCGGTCGGAGTAAAGCCCGCGCCCAAAGTTATAAAGGCATAACCGAGGCTGAAGTTCGCCATGGTATCTTTGGGATTGGCTTCGGCCTTTGCCTGGTAATCTTTGAGCAGGGCAACCAGCTGCCGGTCGCGGTCCTGGGCTTTGGCGAGCATTTCTTTGCTGATGTCGATGATCTTCATGTGATAATCGCCGCTCATCGGTTCAAGCTCGAGCAGCTGGCGAAGCTCAGAAAGCGCTTCCTCAAACCGGCCCTGGCTCTGGAAAAGATCGGCCAGTTTCCGGTGGACATAGGAACTTTCCGGGTCTTTTTCGAGAATCTGTTTGTAGATACTCTCGACATCGGCGAGCATGTTGCGGCGATGATAAACTTTTGCCAGTTCGGTCATCGCAAACACGTTGCCGGGGTCGAGTTCAAGAACCTTCTGAAAACACTCGATCGATTGAGTTATTGCTGTTTCTTCGTCGATGTCGGTGTCGAGCCCTTTTGATACGAACAAGCCAAGCTCAAGCCAGTCGCAATAATTTTGTCCCTGTTCGACTGCGGTGCGGATCGCCTTGTTGAAGTCCTGCAGCTCCTCTGGGGAGCTGAAGTTGTTGAGCGCCTTGAATTTCAGCTGGGTAATCAGCTCTATTCTAAGGTCAACATTGGTCGGGAAGTATTGTTTGGCAGTGGTTAGAGCTTCGACCGCCTCAACGATCTTGCCTTTGCGAATATGCAGGTTGCCAAGGCGGAGGGGAAGCTCCTTGTAGCGGGCGTTTTTGTCGAGTCCGATTGCCTGCTCGTATTCGAAGGTTGCTTCATCGAACATGTTCTTCGATTCATAGAGTGCGCCGAGCTTGAAACGGGCATCAAGATTGTGGTTGTCAAGGTCGATAATGCTGTCGTAATGCATGATCGCCGTGTCAACGTCACCTTCTTTTTCGGCTGCCGCCGCTTTGGCAAAGGCTTCATCAATTTCCTGACTGCGTTGCGAGGCTGAAAGATTGGCGAAAAAGTCTGATGCAACCATGTTGCCGGCATCGACTTCAATAACCTTCTGAAACCAGATTCTCGCGGTTTCATAGTCGTTCTTTTCACGATAAAGGATGCCGAGCTGCAGCACGGGGTCAAGTTCTGTCGGTATGACCTGATTGGCCGCCTCGTATTTTTCGATGGCCTCATCGACCCAGCCTTTGTCCTGAAATATTTTGCCAAGCATATACAGGCCGTTGTAATGGTCGGGGGCCATTCCGAGGAGTTCCTGCAACTCTATTGATGCTTCGTCCGGCTGCTCGATCCTGATATAGGTCTGTGCCAGAGAAATATAAACTTCAGGCTGTTCCGGGTCGATCTCTTTTGCTTTCAGCAGAGCTTCGAGAGCCTTGTCAAAGGTCTCCATTGTAAAATGCAGGTTCCCCAGCTCATACCAGGCAATCTGATTGTCAGGCTGAATCTCGATGACTTTTTCATATTCGAGCACAGCATTCTTGAACATTCCGCGTTCTGAAAAGATACGCGCCTGTTTGATGCCGTCGTTTGCCTGTGAACTGACTTTTACGTTAACCAGGGCGTTGTAATATTCCTTGCCCTGGATGTGCAGAGGATCCAGCTCCAGTACTCTGGTGAATTCCTTGAGGGCATCATCGACCTTGCCAAGGTCGTTAAATGCCTTGCCAAGCTCATAGTGGGCGTTGACTGACTGCCCGTCAATGCTGAGAGCTGTTTTAAGCTCCGTAATGCCGCTTTCAATCATGCTGGGGTCATTATACGATTTACCCATGTTGAGATAAATGCAACCCAGCTCGGTTCTGGCAATCGGATTTTCGGGTTCGTCGGCAATGATGTCCTTGAACGTCATACTCGCCTGATCTATCATATTGCTGATAGAATAGACGCGACCGAGCTGAATACGTGCCATGGTATTGCCGGGATCATTGTTAATCAGAGTTTTGAGCTCCAATATCGCCATTTCATGATCGCCGGTTCTGGCATAGGCTTCAGAAATTATTGAACTGATCTCGTTGTTCCCGGGGTTGGTCTGACGTGCTTCCTGAAGAATAGCAACTACCTGGGCAAAATCTTCGCAGGCCATATAAAGCCTTGCGATCTCGAGGGTGATCGAGAGTTCCTGTGGCGCCACCACTCTGGCCTGATTGAGCACTTCAAGGCCTTCTTCGAACATCTGCCGGCTCTGATAAATGCGTGACATCTTGACATACAGAGAGATATCTTCAGGGGTCTGCTGCCGTAAATTCTCAAGTTCATCGAGTGCCTGCTGATGAAAGTTGCGCATCAGGTAGATATCGACGAGGTTGTTGAGGAACTGCGGCGACTGGTCGGAAAGTTCACGCGCCTGTTGCAGATATGCGAGGCCGTTTTCACTGTCGCCTTCCTGCAGAAGATTGCTTCCAAGCTCGAGATAAAGTCTGGGGTCGCGCGCGCCAAGAGAAATAGCGCGTTTGAGCGAGGCGATCTGGTCGTGGGTGCGGCCAAGAGTACGGTAAAGCTCGCCAAGGTCGAGATGCGCCTTGAGATTGTCCGGATTCCGCTGAATAATAACGCTGTATGATCGTATGGCTTCTTCGTTCATACTACGCTGTTTGTATATATCGGCAAGTATCTCGTGTGGACTGGTGTCTTCAGGGTTCAGCTGCAGGGCCTGCTGCAGCGAAGTGATCGCTTCAGAAACGAAACCCAGCTTGAGATATATCGGCCCGAGCATGTTCAGCCAGCGCGAAGAAGGATTCAGCTGATGCAGACGCAGAAGGGTGGTCACGGCATCGCGGTCTCTGCCGCTCGCGACCTGGAGTTCCTGTAGGTCACTGAGCAGTTCGATATTGGCCTGGTCACTCTCAAGAAGCGCGCTGATTGCGTCGATTTCTTCGCTGATCATGCCCTTGCTGCGATAAATCATACGCAGTTCGCCTTTGATATCGCTGCGGCTGGGGTCAAGCTCGAGAACCCGCATGTAGTAATTGTTGGCCTCTTCGATCATGCCCTGCTCGCCATAGGCTCTCGCCAGAACCAATGCCAGTTCAGAGTCTTCCGGGATGCTTACGCTGAGTGCTTCGAGCGCTTCGAGGCACAGCACAGGATTGCCGCCGGCCTGAACGATTTCGTAGAGTCTTTCGAGAATGTCGTAGTCTTCAGGATTCGATTCCAGAGACTGTTTGTAACATTCGATTGCCTTGTCGAGATCGCCATTGGCACCGTATGATGCAGCAAGGTTTTTCATGACTTCACTTGAAGTCGTATCGTGTGCCGCTATGGCTTCGTATTCTTTTATCTGTTGCTCATATTGGCCTTTTTCGCCGTACATGCGGGCAAGCTCGTAGCGGATCTCAAGCCAGTCCGGCTTCATTCTGGCAATGGCCTCGAACTCCCTCAGGGCTTCTTCCATCATTTCCAGCCTCTGATAGAGCTTGCCGCAGCGGTAGTAAAGTTCGACATTGTTCTTGTCGAGTTCCTTTACCGCTTCGTATTTGGCGAGCGCTTCTTCAAATTTGCCGCGGGTTTCAAGATCTTTGGCGATCTTGAAATGAATGGCCGGATTGTTGGGATCGAGATATTCGGCCTTCTTGTATTCCATCATTGCATCGTTGTACTGACCGTTGAATTCATAAGCTTCGCCGAGTTCTGAATGCAGTCTGGCGTTGTCCGGGTCGTTCTCGATGGCCTGCTGGTAAAGCGAAACAGCGCTGTCTATGTCGTTCTGGGTTATTTTCAGGCGTGCCAGCTCGATGATGGCGCCGGTGAATTTTCCGTCGAGGTCAATGGCGCGATTGAAGTGGTGTTCGGCCTTGTCGAAAGAATTTCGCTGCAGATAAAGCTGGCCAAGGTCAAACTGCAGTTCTTTATTGTCGGGAGCAAGGGTTATTGCCCGGTATATCTCGATCGCCTGGTCGGTCTGACCGGTCTGGATGTAGAGTGAACCGAGGGAATTGAGAGCCGGAGCGTCTGCCGGAGACAACGAAATGATGTTCTCAAGAGTTTTAATTGCCTCGGTTTTGTTGTCTAGATGCTGATAGCAGTCTGCTATCAGTTTCATTGCCGGAACGAAGTCCGGCTTTTCTTCGAGTACCTTTCCGAGGGTCTTGCTGGCTTTTTCGTAATTCTGCAGCTCGAAGTATGTCTGCCCTTTTTCCAGAAGGATTTCCCAGCGGTTAATCATTCGCCTGTCTCCTTAGCTGTGTCATATATATCACTGTTTCTGTATTGCCGCAACGCTGGCATCAGTCGTCGCCCTCCTCGGCTTCCATCAGTTCATCAGCTTTTTCAAAGGCTTTGACGGCCTCTTCTTTTCTGTCCATGCCGCGGTATGTCTTGCCGAGCAGGAAATAAACGGTGGAACCGGCTTCGGGGAATCCGGCGGCTTTCTGCAGGTTCTGCAGTGCTTCTTCATAAGATTCTTTTTCAAGATAGTCGGCGCCGATCTTGAGAAGGACTTCATAGTTCTCTTCCATCTGACCCTGCGCCTTTTTAAAGGACTCGGTGGCTTTTGACTTGTCGTTAAGGCCTTCATAAGCCTTGCCCAGCAGGAAATGCGCTTCGCCGTTGTCGGGGGTTATGGCGACGGCTTTTTCCAGTGCCGGAGCAGCTTCGGCCAGCATCCCGTTGTCGATATAGAGTTTGCCGAGTTCGAAGTAGACTTCCTGATGGTTCGAATCGAGGTTGATGACCTTTTTGAACTCTTCGATCGACTCAGTGACTTTGAGTTGTTTGTAATAGGCCTTGCCAAGCTCGAAGTGAGCGCGACTGTTGGTCGGATAGCGGTTGATCGCCTTTTTGTAGAGGCGAACCATTTTTTCGTAACTCTGGTGTTCCCAGAAAATGGCGCCGAGGGCATAAATGCATTCAATAAGGTTTTCATTGAGAGAAAGCGCCTGCTCGAAGTTGGCAGCAGCTTCGTTCTGCTGGCCAAGTCCGCGGTAGGCTTCCCCAAGCTCGAAGAAGAACAGGGCGTTTTTGGGAGCCGCTTCAACAGCCTTTGAATAGAGCGCGACCATGGCTTCATAGTTCTTGTTCTGCTTGTATTGCGCGCCGAGGCGGTAAATGATATTGAGGTCGCCGGGTTTGAAGTCGAGCGCCCTTTCAAACGAGTTGATGGCGCCCTCTACGTCGCCGAGTTTTTCACAGGCTTCGCCGAGTTCCTTGTAGACCAGGTAGTTTTCGGCCTCGAGCTCGATAGCCTTCTGGTAAAACTGCTTTGCTTCCTGCCATTGTTCCATTGACAGGTGGATGGTGCCGAGTTTCTGATAGACATCGACATAGTCGTCCTGTAGTTCGAGAGCCCGTTTGAACTTGACCATGGCGTCATGGTACTCATCGCGCTGATAGTAGACATCGCCGAGTTCGTAGTAGATGACGGCATTTTCGGGGTCAAGCTGGCTCGCTTTCTGCAGTTCATCTATGGCTTCATCGGTGCGGCCGGTATCACGCAGGTGGCGGCCAAGTTCGAGGTGTGCTCGTTTGTGGTCGGGGGCCAGGCCGATCACTGTCTTGAACTCGCTGATAGCATTGTCATTAAGGCCCTGGGTCGAGTAGATGATGCCGAGTTCGAAGTGGGCGCTGGCATTGCGTGGGTCAAGGCTGATAACCTTGCGGTAAGCATCGACGGCTTCGTCGATGATGCCCTGGCTGGCGTATGCCTTGGCCAGTTCGATGTTGACGGCTATGTTCGAAGGCTCGTAGTTGAGGGCTTCTTTGAATTCGCCGATCGCCTTATCTACGCGGCCTTTGTTTATATAGGCCATTGCCAGTTCGCGGTGTGGCACCGGACTGCTGCCGTCAATCTGAATTGCCCGACTGAAGCGTTCGATTGCCATGTCAAGATTGCCCTGTTTTCTGTGCATCAGACCAATCTGCGTCAGAATCTCGGCGTTATTGGGTTCGCGCTCGAGCGCGGCTTCGAATTCACGCAGGGCATCGGTCAACCGGTTGAGGTGGTCGTAGACCTTACCGAGTTCAAGGTGAATCATCGAGTTCTGCGGGTCGGTTTCGAAGACGCGTACGTAGTATTTGGCGGCTTCTTCCCATTTTTCAAGGGATGCGTAAATTTTGCCAAGGCGGATAAGTGCGTCGGTGCGCTCTTCGTTGATTTCAGCAACCTTGAGATATTCGTCGAGCGCCTTTTCGAGCTGACCACAATGGTAACATGTTTCGGCCAGACGGAATCGGGCAGAGTGGTTCTGCGGATCCATCTCGACCAGCCGGCGATAGCAGTTTCCTGCCAGTTCATACTGCTCAGACATGTTGTAAAGGTCGCCGAGACTGGCGAGAGCTTCGCCCAGCGACGGGTCGATTTCCAGGGCGAGTTTGTACTCTTCGATTGCCTTGCCGCTCTTATCCAGGGTGAGGTAGACTTCAGCAAGCTCTACATGCGCCTGTGGCGCGTCAGGACGAATTTTTATCGCGCTCTTATACGATTCAACCGATTTTTCAAGGGCATTGCGGTGATGGTAGATTCTGCCCAGTTCAAGGTGCGCTTCGAAAATTTCGGGTTCGATGTCGACTACAGTGTGCAGGGCGTTGAGGGCCTTGTCATGCAGGTCTCTGATAATGTATATCTTGGCCAGCGACATCTGGGCCGGCACATGATCGGGTTTGATTTCGACCACTTTTCTGAATTCATCTTCGGCCTTGTAGATCTGGTTGGTTGATTCATACAGGTGGGCGAGGTTTTCGTGCGCCAGCAGGCCTTCCGGACGCAGTTCGATCGCTCTGAGATATTCTTCTTCAGCTTCCTTGAGCATTTCGAGGCGCTCAAGAGCGTTGGCATACAGTATGATCGCGTCGATGAATTCGCTTTCGCGTTCAAGAACCTTTTCGAGAATGGTTTTTGCTTCCTGCCAGTTGCCAGAGTCAGCGTAAAGCCTGGCCAGATCAAACTGTATCCAGGACGGATCAGGGGCCAGGGCTATGGCCCTGCCGAGTTCTTCAATCGCCTGCTGGAACCGGCCGTTACGGTGATGCAGCATACCCAGGTAATAGCGGGCATGATAGTGCTCAGGTTCGAGCTCAATCGTTCTCGTCAAACGAATTCTCGCGGTTTCGTCCTGATTTTCTTCAAAGCAGATATGCCCGATGGCGAAATGGGCCTCGGTGTAGTCAATATCGAGTTCAACGGCTTTGCGCAGGTTGGCGAGCGCTTTTTCTGTTTCTTTGATATCCTGGTAGACGCGGCCAAGTTCGTAATAACCCTGGGCGAAGTTCGGGTTGATGCGGATAATTTTCTGGTAAAGCCTGATCGCTTCTTCTTCATGCTTCTCGACATACTTGATTTCAGCCATGTGCAGATAGGCTGGAATATAGGTCTTGTCTTTTTCGGCAGCCTGCGTGAAATAGTCGTAGGCCCTGGCGAGATTGCCCATCTTGCGATAGACGTCGCCTGTTTCAAAATAAGCGCGCGGATCTTCCGGGTCGAGCTCGGTGACCAGTTTGCAGGCTTCAAGGGCCTGGTCATACAGAGGTGTCGAGTTCTCGAGGGTCGTGAGGTATGAATTTTTGAGGCCCCAGTATGCCCATTTGAAATCGGGCGTAAGGTTGATCGCCATCTGGTAGCCATTGAGTGCTTCTTCGAGGCGCTCTTCCTGCTTTTCTGGCAACTGAGAGGGCAGAACCTGACATGCATAGGCCAGGGCAAAGTGTGCGACCGGGTTCTGAAAGTCGACCATGGCCGAGTTCTTATACTGCTCGATGAACTTGCTGTAAAGAGTTTCGGTGTCTTTGCTGTCGAGGGTTCTGATGCGATAAAGATCGATCTGGTTCATGATTGCCAGTGGGCTTGATTTGTCGATATCAAGCGCCTTTTCGAAGGCTTCGAAAGCCTCTTCATACTGGCGGCGTTTCACGTAGATCTTGCCGAGTTCTATCCAGGCACCGAGAGCATTGGCTTCTTTGAAGAAGCGCAGTTTGTTGAACAGGTAGCCTTC
>CAZMWO010000049.1:0-13086 GCA_964569565.1 uncultured bacterium
ATGACTGGAGCATTAACGCCTGAGAGCGATTCAAGTATTCTCGAATACATTTTCTGCAGTTCGTCGATTTTTGCAAGCAGCCAGGAAGATCTCTCAGAACCGGCCGGCATTACCAGGCCGATGACATAATCGTTGTTTCCGATGGTTCCTTCGGTGGTGGTAGTATCGATTGCTGCTGCCTCACCGCTGTCGTCTTCTTCGGTCTTTTCGAGCAGTGTGTCGAGCGACTGCGCCTGTATACTGGTGTTGATACAGATTACACAAACCAGAAGCATGAACAAAAGAACTCGCGAACGGTACTTCATAATTGCCCCCCATCACATTTTTTCAACCAGTAACATTATAACTCCAAATGAAAACCAGATAAATCATTATCTGATTTACAGGTTGAGGAAACGGCGTGGGAAAACTAAGGAAGCGGCTATCAGATCGGCAGTATTTTTACTATGCCCTGCAGTATTTTGCTGAGAACTTCGATCATTCGCTCGATTATTGCAGTCAGCCTCGCAGTATCTGCTGCCGGTTCGTCGTCAGTTTCGTCAGAAGCGGCTGTTTCATCACCAGTTGCATCGCTGGCTTCTTCGATGTCTTCTGCTTCATCAGCAGGCTCTTCGTCACCGGCAGACTCATTTTCGGAATCATTGTCGGCAGAACCGGCCTCTTCTGTCTCTTCTGTTTCGCTGGCGGCATCGGCATCATCAGCGTCTTCGGGGTCTTCGTAATCTTCGGGGTCAGACGATGTGCCGGTGTCTGATTCGTCGTCTTCGGCTTCTTCATCGTCGACTTTGTGGTCTTTCTCTTCTTTGTCTTCATCTGGCTCGTCGGGCTGCCGCCGCGCCTGCAGTTCGATGCGCAGAGCCGGGTGCTCACCTTCGAACAGGCCGGGAATACTTGTCGGCGGGATCGACTGGCGTTTCACCGACCGGTGCGTTTGCGGTGTCCAGGCCAGCCACATCAGCTCTTTATTGACATAGGTCAGGCCAAGCCGCTTGAATATGCGGCCGGGCGACATTTCATGCTGACGGGCGCGAGCGCGCGAATCGTTCCAGTTCAGGTCACCGCCGATGATGACGGCCCAGCCTTCTTTGATATCCTGTTTCCACTGTTTTTCGAGTTTTTCGAGGCCCTCGCGGGTGAGATGCCAGCGGTTGACGTCGCGCGGTTCGCCGGTTGGCTGCTGAATGACGGCGTTGAGATGCAGCGAATAGACGCGCGATCTGACGCCGGCAACACGGGTCTGCACGCGGTTCCACCAGCGGTCGTGCGCTATGCCGATGTTGAGGTCGGGCGAAATTTTTCCGCTGTCGTGCGCCGGCACTGCCAGCCCGTCGCGAACTACGACGGTTACTTCCTGCTGACCCCGGGTCTGCGAACCGGAATCGAATACACGTCCGGCATCGCGCATGTGCGGCCGCATGTTGACCGATTCACTGACCAGAGCGATATCGGGTTCCTGGTTGGCGAGCCAGTCGCCGAAGCCGGGGCGGTTGCGGTTGCCGCCAGCGTGGGCGTTAACCACGACAATTCTAGCCTTTTTCAGCTCTCTGTCTTCGTTCTTATCTTTGTCTTTGTCATCGTCTTTGCCCTGACCGGGCTTAACCTTGATGCCGTGCCGGAAAACGCGAGTATGCTTCTTGAGATATTTACCGGTGCGCACATCGAGAGTTCTGATCGTCGCGCCTTTTTCAGAGAGTCTGACGACCTGCACCCATGAGTTGTGTATCTGCGAAGGCGGCACATGAATGACGTTCACGCCGCCAACCTTGTTGCCTGCGAAGTTGTAGTATTTCTGGGCCGGCGTAATATGCAGATGACCGGCAAACCAGAGATAGACCTGCGGATTCTCGCGCAGGATTTTGCGAATCTTCGCTACCGGCTGGGCGTTAGCCTGTATGGGTGGCATCGTCTTTTTGTCGCCGTAGCTGCCGGCCAGCGGCGCGTGACAGAAGATCGCTGTCGGCATATCACGGTTTTCGCGCAGTGTTTTGCGCAGAAATTCAAAGGCATCGTCAGAAGGCAGAACGCATGGAATACCAGCCAGCGTATCATTCGGCAGAAAGACGAGCAGGTGCCCGCCGGCTTTTTTAGCGAAATACAACGATTTCAGGCCGAGAGTCTTTTTGAACGTTTCCTGTTTGCGCTTCTTTTCGGCCGGCGCTGCACGCTTCTTTTCGCCGTTGATGAGATTATCCTGATACAGTATGTCGTGATTGCCGGGAACGGCAAAAACCGGCACTTCAGCCGCCTGCAGACCACGCCGGAGCACATCGTATTCGGCGGCGGTTCCGAGTTTGCTACAGAGATCGCCGACAATGGCCAGGCCGTAAACATCTTTTATTGCGTTGACCTTTTTGAGAGCTTTCTGTAGCATCGGCAGGCTCTCGGGTTTCGCGTGCAGGTCGGCCATCACCGCGAGATTGCATGGCATGGCGTCAGCGTCGCCAGATTTGATACGGGCCTGACCGGCACTGCCGGTCGTAGCACTTTTCGACAGGTCAAGAGGCCGCTGCTCTGAAAACGGGTTGGCAGCACAGGCACAATCAGCTGCCAGCCAGACAAAAAGCAGCAAAAATGCAACGTAATTCCTGAATCTGGTCATAATCTCACTCCATACGGTACATGACATCGCTATAATATACAGCCCGAAGCCCCAAAAAGTTTATAGCAAATTCATGCCGCCCACTATGCTAAAATGAAAGCATCTTCTGAGAGACGACTCAGAAGATGCGGTAAACGCTTATTATGCGGTCAGGAACGCGATCTGGCTTTCATGACCGGCGGAATGATTTCTTTTTTGCCGGGAACGTGGCGGTAGGTGACCAGGCCTTCGACCGGGCAGACCATGCCGCAGATCATGCAGCTGAGGCAATGGTCGTTGTCGGGAACCGGTCGGCGCTTTTCGCTGTCCCAGCCGAGCCCCTGCCCGCCCGCATCCTGGCAGACGATGTAACACTGCCCGCAGCCGATGCATTTGTCGAGGTCGAAATCAGCCCTGCCCTGACGCGAGAGGTCGAAGGCATCAGTGGGAACCGTGTGTTTGAGAGATTTTCCGACGATCTGCGCGAGATTCTTGAACTTTTTGTCGTCCATCCAGTCTGAGAGGCCCTCGGCCATGTCTTCGACGATGCGCTGGCCGTAATGAATGATACCGGTCGTCACCTGCACCGCCGAGGCGCCGCACATCAGGTATTCGGCCATATCGACCCAGGTTTCGGCGCCACCGCAGCCAATGATGGGAATCTTGAGCTCACGGCACTGCGCCAGTTCGGTGACGCATTTGAGGCCGATCGGCTTGATGGCCGGGCCTGACATGCCGCTCATGGCACCTTTGCCATGCACGTTCGGACGAGGGACGAAGTCGTCGAGGCCAACTTCGGTAAGAGCGCGCACGGTGTTGATCGCGGTAATGCCGTCTGCGCCGCCACGCTGTGCGAAGAGGGCCGGCACGGTAATATCGGTGACATTCGAGGTCAGTTTGGCAAGAATTGGTATTTTAACGGTTCTGCGCACTGCTGACGTAAATTTTTCGATGAGTTCCATGGCCTGGCCGACCTTCATTCCTGAGCCTTCGACTGTCATGTGCGGGCACGAAAAATTCAGTTCGAGCATGTCGGCACCATTGTCTTCGCCCATCTTTGCCAGTTCGACCCATTCTTCGAGCGAGAAGCCCATGATACTGACGATCATCACGTGCTTCGGGTAATGCTTCTTGAGCCAGCGGATATCGGCCCAGTTGTCGGCCATCGGCCGGTCGGTCGTCTGCTCGACGTTCTGCAGAGCTACCAGATTTTTGTTGTCATAGTTATACGGCGCCATGCGCGGCGACGGGTGAATTATCTTCGTGCGGTCGTGCGCGATAGTCTTGTAAGCGACACCGCCCCAGCCCGCGTCAAAAGCGCGCGCCACCATTTCGGCGGTATTGGATACCGGCGAAGAAGACAGCAGAAACGGGTTCAAAAATTTAACGCCACAGATTTCAATTGAAAGATCGCGGATTCTGGCCATTTTCATCTGCCTCCTTTTTTGGTGGCAACCGGTTTGCTGCCGGCTGCGAGCATTTTAACAATATGCTGACCGGCGGCTTTGCCATCGGCCACGGCTTCAACGACCAGAGCCGGCCCACGTGCAATGTCGCCGCCGGTAAAAATACGTGGATGCGAGGTAGAGCAACCATCGCGGCAGGTTTCGACGAGACCCTTGGCGGTAAATTTTATGCCCGGGCAGACGGCTTTTGCCTCGGGTTCGGCCTGGTAACCCAGCGCCGAAACAAAAACATCGATCTTGAGCCTGAACTCAGTGCCGGGAACAGTGACCAGACCGGCGGCCGAGGTGTCGCCCGGCTTTTTCCAGTCGGTTTCGATTCCTTCGAGACCCGTCAATTTGCCCTTTTCGCCGACCAGCGCGGTTACCATCGACATGATACGAAAACTCACGTTGTTGGCTAGTGCCATATCGACATCATGCCGGGCGGCCGGCATTTCACGCAGGCTGCGGCGATAAACGACATAGACCTTGTTGGCGCCCATGGCTTTTGCCGTGGTGGCCGCATCCATGGCCACCGAACCACCGCCATAGACGGCGACATTTTTGCCCTTGACCAGTGCGGCAATTCGCTTCTGGTCGCCGGAACGCATGGCTGCCAGAAAATCGCGAGCGCTGAGCACATTTTTCAGATCCATGCCCGGAACATCGACAGTAACCGGGCGCCAGGTGCCGGGAGCATAAAACACGGCGTCGTAGCCTTTATCGAGAAACTTTTCGATGCCACCGGCCGGAATCTTTTTATTGCAGGTGATTTTGACGCCGAGAGCCTTGATATCAGAGAGTTCGCGCTCGAGAAACCCAGGGTGCAGCCGGAACGAAGGCACGCCGTAGCGCAGCACGCCACCGGGTTCTTCCATGCCTTCGAAGATTTCGGCGGCGATGCCGTTGCGCGCCACTTCGGCGGCACAGGCCAGCCCGGCCGGGCCGGAACCGACAACTGCCACGCGACCAGACGCGTTGGCGGCCTTTTCCAGCGGATTGAATTTTATCTGCCAGCCATGCTCGACGAGGAAGCGTTGAATTCTGCCAATATCGATCGGGCGGTCGATGCCGGCCGCGACGCAGGCTTTCTGGCAAAGCTGTTCGGTCGGGCAGACCACCGCGCAGACGCCGGCCAGCGCGTTATTCTCGCGAACGGTGCGGATGGCACCCTTAACGTTGCGCAGGCGCAGTTTGCGAATGAAGGTCGCCGGGTCGGTGCCGGCCGGGCAGGCCTTGCTGCACGGGGCATCGTGACAGAGCAGGCAGCGCGAAGCCTCGCTCATGACCTGGGTCAGCGACCAGCACTTTTCCATGTCGGTCGGGTTGTTCAAACAATCAGACTCTCTCCATGCGGTTTTCATGGGTTCCTCAACTCTCTCGATTTATAAAATTCTGTTACCGGCGGCTGGTGCGTTTTGTATTGTGTCTGCCGCTGCAAGGTGAATTTTAACACAACCCGGCGGCCCGACCAACTACAAAAGCGACTTATTACTGAAGTGGTGCAAATGTGTGAAATTCGCGGTAAAATAGTGATATTATTGGTTCCTGCATGTTCACAATCGGCATCACACGAATACCGCCCACTCGGGCTCTCGGCGGAATTAGGCAGCTCTTACGGCTTCAGCCGTTAGAGGTGCGGATGGCTTGCCCTCATTCGCTACAACTCTCCCCAGGCGAAGATTTTTTGTGAAAAGCAATGGCTTTGCGTCAAAACAGCCTGGCTCGGCAGAGCTGCTCTATCCTGCGCAGCTCTGCATAAGCACATCCCTGTGCAAAAAGTTTTCGCTCATGAGAAACCCGCCTGCGCCCTTAGTAGATTCAGCTAGCCATGTGTTTTAGCCGGCTTTATTTATGCAGTTATCAATAAAAATCAAGTGAGGTCATGGCATGATATACAGAAAAATCGGCGGAACGGGTGTCGAGGTGTCGCAGCTGGGTTTTGGCTGCATGCGACTGCCGGTAATCGGTGGGGTGGCGAATCACATCGACGTGCCTCTAGCTACAAGAATGCTGCATCAGGCGATCGATAACGGCGTAAACTATGTCGATACCGCCTACCCATATCATGGCACCGGTTTTGCGAACCCGGGCGAGAGTGAGCCATTCGTCGCGCAGGCGCTGCAGGGCGGACTGCGCAATAAAGTGAAGCTGGCGACCAAGCTGCCGAGCTGGCTGATCACCTGCCGCGCCGACATGGACAAATACCTCAACGCCCAGCTCAAGCGGCTGGAAACCGATCACATCGACTATTATCTGGTTCATTCAGTAAACAAAGGCTTCTGGAAAAATCTGACCAGTCACGATATTTTCGACTTTCTCGAAGCAGCGCTTAAAGACGGGCGCATCGGGTATACCGGTTTTTCGTTTCATGACGACCTGCCGACCTTCAAAGCGGTTGTCGATGCCTACAAATGGTCGTTCTGCCAGATTCAGTACAATTATCTCGACACGAACTACCAGGCCGGCGCAGAGGGCCTCGCCTACGCAGCCGGGCGCGGCCTCGGCATCGTGATCATGGAACCGCTGCGCGGCGGTTCGCTAGCCCGCAATCTGCCGCCCGGCGTCAACAAGATTTTCGAAGAATCAGGATTCAAGCGCTCTCCAGTCGAATGGGCACTGCGCTGGCTTTATGACGACCCGCGCATTTCTACGGTTTTGAGCGGCATGAGCGCGCTGGAACACGTCGAAGAGAACCTGCGGGTGGCAGCGCAGGCGGGTGCGCAATCGTTCAGCGAAAAAGAGAAAGAAGTGATGCTGCTGGCGCAGGCTGCTTTCAAGTCGCGCATCAAGGTTCCCTGCACCAGCTGTGGTTACTGCATGCCATGTCCGTCAAGCGTCGATATTCCGAAGAATTTTCAGATGTATAACAGCTTTCACATGCTCGACGAGAGCTTTCAGAATACCGTGCGCATGCAGTATGGCTTTCAGGTGGCTCCGGCGGCACACGCCAGCAACTGCATAAAGTGCGGACGCTGCGAGACCCACTGTCCGCAGCAGATCAGCATCATGAAAGAGCTCGAAAAAGTCGCAGCAGTTTTCAAAAAGTAGCTATTCAGCGAAAGCCTGGCTTTTTTTGATGTTGGCGATAGTTTCGTTGTGAATACGGCGGGCCAGTTTGGCGTCGCTGCTGTTGAAAGTGCCTGAAAGATTGATGATGCTTGAACCGACTACTGCGTAAGACTTCCAGGTCGTCTGGGCATAGTTCGGATACTGCGATTCAACACACTTGATGACGTCGGTGATCAGTAGCAATTCGCCGGCTTCTACCGGAATCCGGTTGACCGATCGGGCTATCAGCATGTCGCCGTGCGGTGTGCCGCCTGATTTGGCATTTTCCTCTTCCTGCTGCATATTGAGCGACGGATGCGCCACCTGTATCATCTGATCGAAAGTCGATTTAAAAGCAGCTTTGTAATGCATTACGCTAAGGCTGACTTTAGTATATTCATTATCGCCATATTCAGTGCCATCTTCACCGGCTTCAAAAGCCGAACTTGCATCGCTGCCACTATGGCCCTTGTAAGGAACGAAACCGCTCTGCTCTATCATTACCATCGTTTCATTGGCCGGCGCGATCTGGATCTTGACGTTTACCGCGTCTGCCGGCAGCAAAGACGCTTCTTCAGCTACGGCAAAGCTGCAATAAGAAAGAAATACAAGCATAAGAACAAACAAAATATGACTGGTTCGCATATACCCTCCTCACTTTTTTCACAGGTAATTTTATCGCAGTTTATGATTTTGTGACAACAGAAGAGATGAAATAAAGGGCGACCTGGAGTAAAATCGAGTTGTTCAAATGTCGCAAAACCCCGAACGTTTGAGGAAGTAAAATGCGCAAGATACTATTTTCCCGTTTTCTAACCGCTCTGCTGCTGATTTGCCTGGTTTTGCCGGCTACTGGCGCGCTGGCTGCCAGCTGCGTTCTGGTTGTGAGTGTTCCGGCGACAACGCCTGATGATGCTCAGATATGGATCACCGGCAACCATGATCGGCTCGGCAACTGGAATGGAAAAGGCGCACAGCTCAAAGAAATCGGGCCGAAGCTCTATGAATTTTCTGCCGATTTGCCTGCCGGCAGTGAAATCGAGTTCAAGGTCACCCGTGGCAGTTTTGCCAGCGTCGAAAAGACTGCGCAGGGGCACGAAAAGCCCAACCGTAAAATTCGTATCAGCGGCAACAAAGAGCAGAACGAACGCATAAGCGTTGAAGCCTGGGCCGACCAGCTTGCTTCAACGCCTGCACAGCCTGAAATTTCGGGCTGGTATTCGCTATTTCGCAATGTAAAATCAGAAAACCTGGAGCCGGCCCGCGACGTTATCGTCTGGCTGCCGCCTTCCTATCCGCGCAACCGCACGCTGCGCTACCCGGTCATTTACATGCATGACGGGCAGAACCTTTTCGATGCCAACACCGCGTTCGGCGGCAACGAATGGGGCGTCGATGAGGTAATGCTCGATTACATCGCCGGCGCGCATTGTGGCCAGCTCAACGAAGCCATAGTCGTCGGCATTTACAATACCAGCGAGCGTATGAGCGAGTATACGCCGTTTCCCGACCCAAAGCACAGCGGCGGCAACGGCGACAATTACGTTAAATTCATTGTCGAAGAGCTCAAGCCGATGATCGATAAACAGTTCCGCACTCGACCAGACCGCCAGAATACCTTTATCGGTGGCTCGTCGCTTGGCGGCCTGATTTCGCTTTATGCCGGCATCTCGCACCCGCAGACGTTCGGCGGCATAATCGCCATGTCACCTTCTATCTGGTGGGCGAATGGCGCCATCATCGACTGGCTGCTCGAGCACAACATAGCCGGCTACCAGGGTAAAATCTGGGTAGACATGGGCACCCGCGAAGGCGAAGAAGCCATCGGGTTCACCCGCAAACTGGCCGGCGAGATTGCGAAAAAGGCGCCTGAGCTCAAAAGCTTGCGTTATCGCGAGTTCAGCGGCGCGACCCACTCGGAAAAATCGTGGCATCAGCGTCTGCATCTTCCCCTGCGCTATCTGCTCGCCCCGGCAGAACGACCGTGAATGACTGGAGCACACCAGATGCGACTGCGATAGAATAGACCAATGAACGAACAGCTGCAAACCGACAAACGATCATGTCTTTCGCGGATCTATGGCCTGCTGATGTCAGCAGGTTTCGTGCTTATTACCGTTTTTATCGTTACACCGCTTGTTGTTATACAGGCGACAGCCGATTTTACCGTTTTCGCTTACGTAGTCGCCGGTCTTTGCTTTTTCTGGCAGCGCCGCACAGCTCGCAAAAGCTTTCTAAAACCACCTATGATCATGGCGCTGTTTCTGCTGCTCGAGGTTTGCTCCTTCAGCCTGCTGCCGGACGTTTACCACCCGATGGATTTAAGCAAACAGACCAGAGTAAGAATGGTGCTCGCCAAATATGCCGAATGGCTGAATTCGGCATCTGACCAGACGATTGCCAAAGTCGGCATGGCGGCAAAAGATCTCTATAGCGCCGGCAGTGCGTCTCTTCAGGCTGCCTTCGACAGTCTGGGAAGCGACGACCGAAGTCTGGTGCGGCTCGAAGAAGCTTTCAGCGACGAACCGGGCAACCCGGCGGTCGTTCTGGCACTTGCCGATGCCTATATGGCGCGAAACGACCTGGCCTCGACCCGGCTGGCGATCGCGCTCTACGAGGCGCTGGTCGAGACCGGGCCCAGCGACACTTTTCTCGCGCGTCTGGCGGAAGCATACAGCAGGATATACCGATATGACCTGGCCTTTGCGACGGCAGTAAAACGGACCTGGCTGCCACATGCGATGATGCATCGTGCCGCCCGTCAGATCGCATTTTTGGCAGTGGCCAGCGGCGATCTGTCGCGTGGCATCTTCGAACTCGAAAACATTCTGCGCCTCGACCCCGTCGAAAGTGATGAGATCATACTACTTCTCGCCGGTCTTTATCAGGACGTCGGCAACAAAGAGAAAGCCCGGGAAATTCTTGGCCGGCTGACAACTGCAACGCCTGCCACAACGAGCGCAACCAGAACCGCGGCACAATTGCTGCAGACGGTACAGAACTGATATGAAAAGAACCAGATCATTTTATGCAATCCTGGCACTGCTGGTTCTCTGCAGACTGGCACTGGCTGAGCCGGCAAATGCTCAAAGAGTAAGCAACGACGAGCTGGTCAATTACGCCCGGGCTGCAGCTCAGGGGCAGGCGACCGCACAGCAGAACGCGATTTTATTCGCCAATAACGATGGTGTCAACAATCTGGCTATTGCCGGCCGGATAAGCAAAAGCGATTATCAATTCATTCAGCGCGAATTTGTTGCAAAGAACGACAGTCTGATCAGCGAAGCTTCGCGCCGGCACGGGCTGGCAGTGGCACCGGCAAAGCAGCCAGACAGCTACAAACCGGGAACCGACACCGACCGTCAGCTGCAAAACAGGTCGGGCGAACTGACCGTCAATCAGGTCAAAAACGTGCGCAACTCCTACAATCAGGAAGTGAGCAACTACCTTAAATCGCAGGGCCTGAAAATTTCTGCCGGCGAAAACTGGTCTGGCAAGCTGGCTACAGATATCATGCCGTCGCCTTATGACATGAAGCCGTCTGACTTCAAGGCCGCCAACAAATTTATCAATGAAAATGGTGGACTTGCATATACCAATGCAGCAGCAGCAAAGATTCAGCTCGAAATCGACGGCAACCGTGTGGTAACACCATCTCTACAAGAGGCCACCGCTTACCATAACGAAATGCAAAGCAAAATCAGCCGGATGAACGGCGAACTGACAGCGCTGAAGCGCCAGCGCAGCACATTAGCCGACGGTGACAGCCGTGAGAACCTCGATATCGAAATTCGCAAACGCATCGCCTTTATGAGCAAATATATCGCGCGCGACAATCAGATCGCTGATCTGATTACAACCGGCAGCAGCAATGGCGACCTGATTGAAACCTCTTATACAGGAACTTCTGCCAGCAAAATAAGACTGGCCCAGGGGCGTGATGCAACGGCAGCAACGATAAGGGCCGAAGCGCATGTCGGAGCCGTAAACAGTCATCTGGCAGCAGCGGCAACCCGCCGTTTCAACAATGCCCTGGCCGGCGCGGCAATCGCCAACAACAGCGGCGACAGCGCCAGTTCGCTGATTGCCGGTAATCTCAAAAATCTTTCGCCAAAACAACAGAGCCAGGCCATTGAAGATCTCGAAATCAAATATGGTGATCTGGGCAAAAAGGTTGCCGGCGAACTCAAAAAGATAAATGCCGGCAAAACACCGGCACCCCGCAACCTCACGGCATGCAAAACACTTGGTCTCGCGAACACTCTTCTGAATGTCGGCAATCAATATTCTGAAGGCAAAACCACCACCGAGATTCTGTGGAACATGTCGATTGGAGCGACGCTCGACACCGTGAGCAAGGAGACTGCCGATTATACGAACCGTGAAATTGAAAGGCTCAAGGTCAAGTATCTGTCGCTCGGCGAAGACCCTGATTCGATGGCAGTAAAGCTTAAAATCATGGCTGAAGCGACGGTTAAGGGAACTTTCCACGGCTCGGTCATCGGCAGCTACGACCTGTTGAAAAGCGCAACGCGCACAACGGCCGGCGCGGCTATTACAGCTGCTGATTCGGCACTATTTCTGGCCGGTGAAGCGCTCGACACTCATAACGTGCTCGAAACGTCATACGCTGAAATTCAGGCCCAGAACATGGAACAGAGCGTACAAAACGCCAGAGCGGCAAAATTCGGGCGTGAAGCGCTGCAGGAATTGCAGCGTCTGGCAGACGAAGCTGCCCATCTCAAAAACGTACTCGAACAGAACGTCAGATCGGCAAGACTTTTCTGCCGGAACTGCGATAATTCTCTTGATAATCTGCAGGCGGAAATACGTGAACTCAATGAGCTGAAAGGCGCTGATGCCTTAAAACTTCTGCCGGCTACTGAAAAAAAGCTTACAGAAACCTTTGCCGAATCGACCAGAGCCGCAAAAACAATGACAGCCCAGGCCGAAGCCGCCCGCAAAGCTCTTGCCGCCGGCGGCAGCGCCAAAGAAGCGATGCAGACAGTCCAGGCTCTTACCAGCTCATACAACCGACAGCTCAATATTATTGAACAGTCTAAGAAAGAGATGTTCAAAATCGGTGAACTTGCCACTCTCAGTGGATCAGCGAACCTGCTTTCGGGATTTGAAATCACCCGGGCGCACCTGCTGCAACAATCTGAGAATGCTGTTGCCGGCGCAAAAACCATGCGCGACAATGAAGCTCTCTTCAAAAAAGCGATTGCCGGCTTTGACAGCCTTAAAACTCGATTAGCCGGCGCGGACAGCTTTTTTGCCGGCAAACGCGAAACGAATGAGGCCGAATGGATAGTTATCAAATCTCGCCTGGCCTCGATAAAAAGGCCTGATGCCGCCATGCCACAGGATTTTTTCGGCGAAGCCGGAACGCTTGAGCGTCTGCCTGACAGAATTCGCAGCGAACTTGCAAAGTTGCAACCGCCGGCAGCGTTCGCCGGACTTCCAGAAGCGGGTAATCTGGCAAATGCCGCGCTCGAAAAACTGACTCCTCTTTACAATAACGCCGGCAAAGCCCTTGAAGTCCTGAAGGCAGCGATCGACGCGCTCAACGCCGCCGCCAGCAACAAGCCTGTCGTGACGCCACCTCCGGTTGCAAAACAGCCGCCACCGCCCAATCCGTCGCCAAAAGTTCAGCAACCGGCCAAACCAGTCCCCAAAAATGACGGGCGCCTGCCTTGCGGGCACCTGCCGGGCCAATGCCCAACCAGTGGCATTCAGGCGCTCAACTGCCGTCTTAAGAACGGTGAGATAAGCCAGAGATAGAGTGAGTCAGTTGCCCTTGAAATAGAGTTTTACGGCGTCTTCAAAGCCTGACTGATAGCTGAAGTTGAAGCTTATCGAAGGTTTGGTCATCAGCTTGAAACCATCCAGCGACAGGTTGCCGAAGCCCACCTTGATGCTGGCCGGGCCGATTTTAGCTTCGGCTTCTTCAAGCGTGTAAGAGTCGGGAATTTCTGGCAGCAATGCATGCAAAGGCTTGCCGACATCCTT
>CAZMWO010000050.1:0-6744 GCA_964569565.1 uncultured bacterium
CTGCACACTTCCTTCATGCGACAGTTCGAGTCATTCAAGCTCTTGCTGAAGAACCGGAACCGTGCGTTGAGGAAAAATTCTGAGCGCAGGGCCAGTGCTGCCGAAGGCCTGCGGTCTGAGGTGGTAAACCTGCTTGACCGCTTCAAGGGCATGATGACCGATCTCAATGCGGCTTTCAAAAACCCTGATTTTCAGGCATCTCTAGGCAATACCTCGACGCTGATGGAAAAGATCGCCCGCATCGAAAAGGATCTGATTCTTGCCGAGACCGAAGTTGCCCTTTACTTGAGCATCAAGCACGGCAGAGAGACGCCCGAAGAAATGAAAAGCGGCAAGAATTCGGCGGCAAGGGTCGAGAACCGGTTGCGGGCAGTCATGTTTCTACTCGAGCGCTCAGTTCAGGAAAGCACAACTGTATTGCATAAGAGAGTTCTGTCGCAGGTCGAAGCCAAGATAAGGGGCTTTTACGAATCTTTTCAGAAGTTGCGCAACATTCTTGAGGCCCCTGAAAGCGATCTTATTGAATATGAAGATCAGCTGCAGCGTATACTTTCAGAGATGAACGCGCTCAAACAGCAGGGAGTAGCGCTTGCGACCAGCGAAGCCGAAATTTTCTGGAACCGGATATTCTATATCTCAGATCAGCTCAAATTGCATGCCAGCAACAACCACAAGCTTATTCTGGCTTTTCTGCTGATAGTGCTGGTAGCGGGGATATATATCATAATCGTATTTCCGAAACAGATCGGTGGGCCGCTCAACCGGCTCAGTTCAGAAATATCGGCATTTGAGCTTGGGCGGCCCCTTGGCGAAATTCCCCTTTCGCATACAGAAGAAATCGACTCATTGGCCAAAGCCTTTCTGGCCATGACCGGCAGGCTTAAACAGCAGGGAGACATCAACCAGAAATATCTTGAATCAATTCACAGTATGACCGTGATTTATGGCGAACTGCACGAAACCACCAAGCGCACCGACACGCCCGATGAACGCATAGAAAAAGCGATCAACATGATACTTGAACAATTGATCTGGCATTGCCCGGGCATCGATCTGGTTAAAGTGATGATAATCAAAGAAGACCGTGAGACTGGAGATTCAGACAACACCTTAAGTAAGCCAGATAGATGTTTTGTTCGACTAGGTGACCCTGAATTCAGCGAGCGCTTTAAAGCAAGCAGCGAGTTCGTGCCATACTGCGAATCAGTCGGCTATAATCCGCAGGCTCCCGCCAATTCTGCTGTCGAAAAAATTCCATTTGACGCTGACGACAACGGAGTTACCGGCTGGTATTTCGAGAACAGCCTCGGTATCAAAACCGGGTCTGATGGCAGCAGCTTTTTTCAACCGGTCTACCGCCCTCTGTCAGTCGGCAGCAACCCTACTCTCGCCAATCGCAGACACGAAAGAGGGCTTAAAGGCAGCCTGGTCACCGAACCGCTCAATATGCCGGTTCATGGCTCAGAAGACCTGCAGGAACAGCGGGGTCTTCTCTTCGTCTATTATCTTAACCCTGAAACCAGACTGTCCTGGCAGGAAATCTTTTTCATACAGATCATCGCCAGCCAGATTGCGGCGATTATTGAGACCGATGGGCTGCTACAGGAACACGACCTCAAGAAGAAAATGGATGACCAGCTGCAGATGGCAAAAGAAATTCAGGAGAACCTGCTGCCGCAGTCGGTTCCTGAAATTTCCGGGTTGCATATCAGTCGCATCAGCAAGTCTGCCGAAGAAGTCGGCGGCGACTATTACGATTTTTTCAGGCTTGACGAGAAGCGTCTGGCGGTAGTAATCGCCGATGCTGCCGGCAAAAACGTGCCGGCAGCAATAATAATGACCGTGTTCAAGACAACCCTTTCGACAATGGAACTCGAAAAGCTCACTGCCAGTGAGGTTTTGACCAGAGCCAACCGGATCATAGCAAAAAATATCACCAACGATCGTTTTATCACGGCAATGTACGTTATAATTAATGCGGGAACGGGAGAAATCGAACTTTCGTGCGCCGGGCACAACCCTGCCCTGGTAGTCACCGGGCGTGGCATGGAGAAAGCCATACACGAAAAAACCTCCAGGGGACTCCCCCTTGGCATACTTGAAGATTACGCCTATGAATCGATCTCGTTCAAGATGAAAAATGATGACCTGCTCTTCCTTTATACCGACGGAGTCACCGAGGCGCGAAACAGCCTTGACGAAGAGTATGGAGAAAGCAGTCTTAAAAAATTCCTGACGCGCCCACGCAGCAAGGATGTAGCCGGCGCGCTTCTCGCAGAAGTAGAAGAGTTTTCGAAATCTGCCAGACAACACGACGATATTACCGCCGTTTCGATAGAGTACACCGGGAGAAACTGAAATGAGCGAAATAGAAGCTCTTGCACGCAACTACTGGGAAAAAACCTGGAACCGATTTCTGAAATACCATGGCATGATCGCGCCGTCAGCCAAGCTGGTTCAGCATCTGTTCAATCATGTTCCCCGCAACGGCAACATTCTCGACCTTGGCTGCGGCGAGGGCCGTAACAGCCTGTATCTGAGTCAGGTCGGCTTCAACATAGTCGGCATAGATCTGTCATTCAAGGCAGCCAGAGTCATGAAAAACAATTTTTTCGAAGAAGAACTCAAAGGACTGGTTATCACGGGCGACGCCAGACACCTGCCTTTTCTCAGCGACAGCATCGACGGAATTCTATCGCATCACCTTTTCGATCATCTTGACGCCACGGGCTTTATGCATGCGCTTGACGAGGCATTCAGGGTTTTGAAACCTGAAGGCGTCATGCTGATGACCGTGGACAGCTTCGACGAGTATGAAGGCGACAGGAACGCAGTCACCCGTGACGACGGTTCAATAGTATTCGTCAAAGGGCCTTACAAAGGCATGCTGGTGCGGCCATATCGTGAAGACGAGCTGGCCCTGCTTCCTGAAAAAGGCTGGAAAATCCTGAAAGACGAGATAACTCCCCGACGCAGCAAAATACTGCTGCTGCAGAAAAGTCCGATCGGCAATGCCAGTCAGCTGGCGTGCTAAATATCTGCTTCCCGCGAAACTTTTGAGGGGGCGGCGGTGACCTGGTTACGGCCGTGTTCTTTTGACCAGTAAAGTGCAACGTCTGCGGCCTTGATCAACGAATCCATATCATCAGCGCAATCAGGAAAAACTGACACGCCAAAACTTGCGCTGATCTTGTGCACAACGCCAGATACTTCCAGGTAATCGTTTTCAATTGAACGTCTTACACGCTCTGCCACTGCAACAGCACCGGTCATATCGGTTTCCGGAAGCACCAGCGCGAACTCCTCGCCACCATAGCGAACCGGCAGATCGTGTGTACGCACAGCCCGGCGCAATATGGCGGCAACATGTCTGAGTACATCATCGCCGGTCTGATGGCCATAGTTGTCGTTCAGGCACTTGAAATGATCTATATCAACCATGATCAGAGCCAGGCTGCGCTTGAATCTGGCAGCACGCTTTATTTCATCGAGCAGGCGCTGTTTGAAATAACGGTGCAGATATAGCTTGGTCATGCCATCAGTAATAGCCTGTTCATACAGCTGTGCATTCTTAACTGCAGCACCGAGCTGTACGGCAAAAACCTTGATAAGCCTGATGTCACGGTTGGTAAAACCTTTGGCCGATTCCGCCGCACAGAGGTGAACAAGACCGAGAAACTCGCCCTGATTTAGAATCGGAACGACAACAAAAGAACGGCCGAACACTTTTTCATCGAGACGCTTGAGCGTTGCCGGCTTCTCAGACCTGCCCAGCTCATACTCAAATGACTCTTTGCGTTCCTGCGCCATCTGCAAAATCTCAGAATCGTCGAGAGACAGAGTATCAGGGAGTTCAGTAGCATCACCGAGATGACTCATCAGGTTAAAAGAACGATGCTCCTCGTCGAAAAGCCAGGTTGAACCACGCTCGATATCGGTAATCTCAGAAATGGCGCTCATCGCCATATCCAGCAGAGCCTGCAGTTGCAGCTCTGAAGAGATCATCTGCGACGCCTGGTAAAGGATACTGACTTCCTGAATCTTCTCGTCGAGCCTTACATTAGCTTCACGCAGCTCTGAAAGCAGCAGAAAATTATTGATGGCAACCGAAATATTGCGCGAGAGAGTCTTTAAAAAGCTCATTTCTTTGTCGGTCAGCGGAATCTCTTTGAGTTTGTGCCCGACAACGAGAAAACCGATCAGTTTTTCTCTGACCTTCAGGACAGAAATACAATCGAGATTGTCTTCTGAAAAATCCTGCAGGCAGTTTTTTAGATGCGGGAAATCTTTGACACGATGTGTGATTTCAGCGGATTCATCTTCGAGAAGCTTGACTTCTTCCTGTTCGAGCTCAAAATCGTAGGTCTTGTGAACAAGTTTCCATGAGCATCGAAGCGAAACACGCTTGGTATAGTTTTCGAAAAGGAAAATACCACCCTTGCGGACGCCGAGAGTACCGAGGAGCAGATGTAAAAGAGATTTCAGCTGGGCATCAAAACTGCTGACGCGGCAAAGTTCATCACCAATATCACTGAGCGCTTCAAGAACATACTCATAGCGCAGCACCTGCTGCTGCATTTTCTGTTCAAGATCAGATATATGCTCAGACATGAACTTAACCCTTAAATTTTGCTACGGCTTCTTCTTCTTTGTCGAAGGGTTGAGCGAACTGCAAAAGCCCCATCATTTCAAATGTTTTACGGTTTGTTGGGGTTAAGTTGGTGAATGCCAGCGCACCTTCCGATTCCTCGATCGCTTCTATGACGCCTATCAGAATTGAGATCCCTATACTGTTGATCAGTGGCGACTGCTCAAGATTGATAACGATTTTGTTGATCGATTTTTCGAGATGCTCGGAGCATATCTCGTCAACCTGCTCAGCGCCCAGGTCGTTCAGATAACCATTGGTTCTGATGATCAGCACATTGCTATCAACCTGATGCGTTAGAGAGAATTCTTCTGACATAATTGCTTGTTAAGCTCCCTGGCAACTTAAATTCTTCCTGATGTCGTCTCTGTCCTGCTGGAGGAATTTCTCAATAACACATTAGCACAAATAATTCAGATAAACAACAATCTTTTCTTATCAATTGCCACAAACAGAACAAGATATTTCGTCTTGCTATTTCTGACAATCTTCATATATTGACTGGCTCATGTGGAAATATTCTAACCAGATAGCGATCAGATGGGTATATTTCATTCTGGCGGTCATCGGGCTGGCAGCCATGGCATGGTTGATATCCGGAACTGACCCGGAACTGCTTACCCGGGCAGGATTAAAGGCTGCACTTACCAGCATATCAGTACAGGCCGAGTTTCTTCCGCTCTGGGTCTGGCCACTGGTCTTTTTTGCCATAACCATACTCATGCTTACCGGAGTACCCTCGCTGTTGCCATTTGCGCTGATGATGGTGTTGTCCGGCTTTTATCCCGCATTCATTATCACCCTTCTGTGTCAGGTTTTCGTAACCAGAATCTGCATTCACAGAGCATGGAAAATTGCCGACAGCGATAAATATCAGAAATCGGTGCGACCAGCCCTGAAGTCTCTTCTCTGGCAGAACCAGGAAAAATTCATGCAGTTCGCCTTCTGGGCAAGAGTTTATTATGCCTATCCATTACGGACTGTCGATTATCTGACGCCGATGATCCAACCCGACGAGAAACATCTCGGCAGTACACTGCTGCCGGCAGCATCAGCGGTCTTTCTGCGCATGCTGATTCCTTCTCTCTGGCTGCACTCATTTATGCGTCTGGCAGTTAACGTGACCCCAGACCCGGCCGGAGACGCATCTACTTTTCTGTTGTGGTCTTCAGCGCTGATAGCCTACACAATGATACCGCGAATTCCCGAACTCTTCATCTGCCCGGATTCTCTGCAACCCATCCTCGCACAAATCGACCAGCCAAAGACTGCTGTCAGCAGAACGGCCGATGTGAATCTGCAATCAGAAACGGATCCCACCAGAGAGAAGAGTGAAAAGGAAGCAGCTCAGTTAAAAACATCAGCCCGGCAGGCCATAGAAGGGTCCTGATTACAGCTTAACCAGATTACTGGTTGACTAAGCCTCCGATTTTGTTTAAAGCTATAGTATGTTTTAAATGAATACTTTTATCGGAGGGTAGAATGTCCTACGACACTTCACTTATCAGAGAACTCAAACACCGCGCGGCCCGCATCAGATGGCTCTCGCTAAAAACCACAGCTGAGGCTGGTTCTGGACATCCCACGTCCTGCTGTTCGTGCGCTGAAATTCTTTCTGCACTTTTTTTCAAAGTAATGCGATACGATCCCAAAAATCCCGGCGCCCACAGCAATGACCGCCTGGTCATGTCAAAGGGACATGCTGCGCCGGCGCTTTATGCCGCCTGGTGTGAAGCCGGTTATCTCGAAGAAAAAGAAGTATTCACCCTGCGCAAGATGGGCTCACGAATTGAAGGACACCCGATGCCCAGCCTGCCGTTTGTCGATGTTGCCACCGGTTCTCTCGGACAGGGCCTCTCGGTGGGTCTCGGCATTTCTCTGCAGCAACGCAAAGTAGTAAAAAATGGCGCCCGCACCTTTGTACTGCTCGGAGACGGTGAAATGGCTGAAGGCTCCGTCTGGGAAGCATTTGCCCTGGCTGACAATCTTAAGACGCCCAACCTCATCGCAATAGTCGATGTAAACCGACTTGGTCAGAGTCGTGAAACCATGCACGGACATGATATTCGCACTTATGCCCGCAAAATCGAAGCCTT
>CAZMWO010000050.1:6754-13009 GCA_964569565.1 uncultured bacterium
GGCTGGGAAGCGATAGTCGTTGATAACGGGCATGACATCGAAGCCGTTCTCAAGGGTCTTGAACAGGCAACTCATGTTTCAGGCAAACCAGCCTGCGTCATTGTCAAAACCTTCAAGGGCGGCGGCCTCAGTCAGATATCCGACAAAGACAACTGGCACGGCAAGCCGGTCATGCCGGGGCAGGGACTCGAACAGGCTTTGGCAGATGTCGAAAAAGACATCATGAAATCGCCACCGGCACCGGCAATTGCCCACCCGGAAAACATGAGTGGCAAAATCGTAAGCGGCCCGGTCGCCGAAAAAGTCGATCCGGCACCATACAAAAAGGGCGAGAAAGCTGCCACCCGACAGGCCGTTGGCCCGGCTCTGGTCAATCTTGGCAAAGCCGACGAACGCATCTGGGTTATCGATGGCGACACTCAGAACTCAACCTATGCCCAGAAGTTTGGCGAAGCTTATCCAGAGCGCTTTGTCGAATGTTTTATCGCCGAGCAGAATATGGCCGGCGTAGCAGCCGGACTGGCATCTCGCGGTCTGGTGCCCTTTGCGACCACATTTGGCGCATTTCTTGCCAGAGCTTTCGACCAGATACGCATGGCAGCCCTGTCAGGGCTCAAAGTCAAATTCATCGGCACTCACGCCGGTATTTCGATCGGCGAAGACGGCCCATCGCAGATGGCTCTCGAAGATCTCGCGTCATTCTCAACCCTTCCCAATGGCGCAGTATTCTACCCGTCAGACGCAGTATCAGCTTATCACTGCATAGTCAACCTGGCCCGCCACGAAGGACCTGGCTACATAAGGCTTTCCCGCCCGAATTCAGAAGTGCTGTATGATGCCAGTGAACAGTTCCCGACCGGTGGCCTGAAAGTGCTGAAAAAGTCAGATGCTCCGACACTGACCGTTGTTTCAGCCGGTGTAATCGTGCATGAAGCTCTCAAAGCCATCAAAAATCTGGCGGGCGGCGAAAAGATTCAGCTTGTCGATCTTTACAGTCTCAAGCCTTTTCCGACCGAAGAACTCCGCAAACTGGTCAAAGCCTCGAATGGTAACGTCGCGGTATTCGAAGAGCACGCGATCGAAGGCGGTATCGGCGCTACCGTAGCCCTGAAGCTTGCCGGCGACATCAAATCTTTCAAGCACGTCGCCGTCACCAGTGTACCAAGATCAGGAACCCCTGAAGAACTGCTGGCATCATTCGGCCTCTCAGCCGACAAGATTGCCGAAACACTTAAAGCCCTGCTCAAATAACACAGAACAACAAACACGGGCAGACAGGTTGATTTAGCCTGTCTGCCCGCTTTTTATTGTACACGAAAATTATTAATAATTTTCAGGTTGCCCGGTGCCTGCAGTGGAAGTTATTTGTCTGTCGATGTCTGCCGATGTTGGTCTATACCCTCTGACGGCGCTAAAAAAATCGTTAACAAAACATCATCTGCGGTCGAAAAGGTTCATGGATTTGTTTGCCTCCTTATTTTTCAGGTCCGGGGAATACCCGGATCTTTTTTTTTAACATTTTTGTAGCTAAAGCAGCCTTTTATGGTAAATTAGCAGCATGTACATAATAGGAATTTGCGGTTTATCAGGTTCCGGCAAAAGCAGTGTCTCAAGAGCGGTTCTCGAAAGGTTTCCCGGGAAAATCTGCGTTCTTGAGCACGACATGTATTACTACGCTAAAAAAGACAAGCCCACGATCAGAAACTACGACCACCCCGACGCACTGGAAACCGGCCTGTTGATAAATCATATCAATGAACTTCGAAACAATCGCGCAATCGAACGGCCGATCTATGATTTCAAAGTTTCAGACAGGCGCAACGACACGGTAAAGGTTGAGCCCAGACCGATTTTGATCGTCGAAGGACTGTTGATTTTCAACATTCCTGAACTCATGCCGCTTTTTGACCTGCGCATCTACATCGATGTCGCGCTCGACAAGGCGATCATCCGCCGCATCAAACGCGACCACTGCGACCGCGGCAGAACAGTCCAGAGTATCATTACTCAGTATGAGAGCACTGTTCGTGACGCGGCAATCAACATGGTACAACCTTCGCGATACCTCGCCGACCTGATCATTCCTCAGGGCGCCAACAACCTCGTCGCTCTCGAAGTTCTCTATGGCAAAATCCGCGACCTGCTTTCTACCGGCGACAAACCCGACGGCTTCATCAAAAATTCAGAAGATGTTTGAAGAAGGTGTTTAAAGCATTCCGCTTTCTCTGAAGCTGAAATAGCCTTTTTCTTCGCGCCCGACGATGACATGGTCGAGAAAACGCAGATCGAGCGTTGCAGCCGCCGCGACCAGCTGGCGGGTAATATTGATATCTGCATTTGACGGGCGCAGATGGCCAGTCGGATGATTATGTACAACGATTATGCCGGTTGCATGCAGAGCCATCGCCCGTTTCATTATTTTTCGCGGGTAAACGGCGGTCTGGTCTTCAGTGCCTGACGAAAGAACTTCGTCTTTGATCACCCGGTTGAGATTGTTAACGAAGATTACCCGCAGCTGCTCTTCGGGCAGCAGCTCCATCGAAGTGCCAAGATATTCCATCAGCACTGAACCCGATGCAATCGCCGGAGCAGTGTCGAAAAGACGATTTCGACTGACGCGTTGCATCAGCGCGCGCAGCATGATAAAAAGGCGGGCCGACGCCTCGCCCATTCCGGGCACATTGCACAACTGCTGCAGATCAGCCGCCAGGACTTTCTCCAGACTGCCAAGCTCTTTTAAAAGCGCCTTGGCGACCGGCTTGGTATCTTTGCGGGCAAAGGTATAAAACAGCAGCATCTCGATAATTTCATGGTCGGAAAAACCGTCGAACCCCGTTGCGTCAAAGCGTTTTCGCAACCGTTCGCGATGCCCGGCATTCTCGTTGGCTTCGTTTGTCTGCATGCAAGTTTCCCTCTCACCGAGATTCTAGCATAAAATGCCAGTCTTCATAAAGAATTATGAAGCAAAAAGGCTTGCCGAAATTCGGGCAAAGGATTAAACTCAGCAGAGTATGTTCAATATATAAGAGCATGTATAAGGACAAGGAGATTGAAAATGACAGAACAGACCTGCCTCAATTATCTTGGTGTTACCGGCTGCCGCAACATTTATCTTAACCGCCCGGTTGCAGAGCTCGTGGAACGGGCCATCGTCTCCGGAGAAGGCCGCCTTGCCGCCAATGGCGCGCTGCTGGTCGATCGCAACAACGGTGAAAGATTCGGCAGATCGCCCAATGACCGTTTTATCGTCAAAACACCCGGCACCGAAGACGTCTGGTGGGGCGATATCAACCGCCCGATGGAACAGGAAAACTGGCAGAAAATTTTTAAAGTCGCCAAAGATTATCTCAAGAATCGTGATGTATTCGTATTCGACGGCTATGCCGGCGCAGCCCCGGAATACCGACTGCAGGTACGCGTTGTTGCAGAAAAAGCCTGGCATGCACTGTTTGCCGAAACTCTTTTCATCAACTGCAAGAATACGGCTGAACTTAAAGAGACCCCCGATTTTACAGTGTTGAATGTCGCAGACATGCGACTGCCAGAATGGAAGAGCATGGGCCTCAAATCAGAAGTAGCCATTCTCGTAAATTTTGCCGAGAAGATCGTTCTCATCGCCGGTTCGCATTACGGCGGAGAAATCAAGAAAAGCATATTCTCGGTTCTCAACTATCTGCTGCCCAAAAAAGGCGTTTTTCCGATGCACTGCTCGGCCAATGTCAGCCAGAATGGCGAAACTGCGCTGTTTTTCGGCCTTTCCGGCACCGGCAAAACCACCCTGTCGGCAGACCCTGAGCGCCGTCTGATCGGTGACGACGAACACGGCTGGCACGACCATGGCATCTTCAATTTTGAAGGCGGCTGCTATGCCAAGTGCATCAAACTCTCTCAGGAAGCCGAGCCTCAGATATTCAACGCCATCAGATTCGGTTCGATTCTCGAAAACGTCGTGGTCGATGACCGCCGCGTGCCCGATTACGACTCAGATGCGATAACCGAAAATACCAGAGCCACCTACCCCACCAAACACATCGATAACTGTGTCCAGGAAGGGGTTGGCGGACATCCGAAAAACGTGTTTTTCCTCGCTGCCGATGCATTCGGCGTTCTGCCCCCGATCGCCCGCCTGACACCGGAACAGGCGATGTATCATTTCCTCTCCGGCTACACTGCCAAACTCGCCGGCACCGAATCAGGCATCACCGAGCCGACAGCAACCTTTTCAGCCTGTTTTGGTGCACCTTTTATGGTGCTGCATCCGTTCACCTACGCGAAGATGCTGGGCGAATGTATGAAAAAATATGGTACAAAACTATGGCTGGTCAACACCGGCTGGAGCGGTGGAGCCTACGGTACTGGAAGCCGCATGAAGATCAAGTATACACGTGCTTTGCTCAAAGCCGCTCTTGACGGTCAGTTGAACAAGGTCGAATTCAAAAAAGATCCGATCTTTGCGGTCGAAGTTCCGGCAGAATGCCAGGGCGTGCCGGCCGAAATTCTCACACCGGTCAACACCTGGAAAGACAAGGCCGAATTCACCAAAACCGCCAACAACCTGGCAATGCTCTTCAACGAAAACTTCAAGAAGTATGCTTCTCAGTCGAGCCCGGAAGTCTGCAACGCCGGCCCGGTCGTGCGGGCAGAAGCAACTGCCTGAGCCTGAGTTCTAAAACAAGCCTTCTGAAATAGCGGGGCCGCCCAGATGTTCCGGGCGACCCCGCTTTTATTATGCTTTATTAGACTGCTTATGCGGGCTCTCGGCGGAATTAGGCAGCTCTTACGGCTTTAGCCGTTAGAGATGCGGATGGCTTGCCCTCATTCGCTACAACTCTCCCCAGGCGAAAGCTAATTGTAAAAAGCTATGGATTTGCGTAAAAGCTGCCTGACTCGGCAGGGCTGCTCTATCCTGCGCAGCCCTGCATAAGCACATCCTTGTGCAAAAAGTTTCCGCGCATGAAAAACCCGCCTGCGCCCTTAGTTGATAAAATTTTGGCCAGCTTAATTTATGCAGTTATTGACCAGGGTAGGTTAAGCGGCGTCTTTCTGGGCTGCGGCTTCGAGTGCCAGCGCTTTTTCGGTTGCCGGCTCGGCTTTGCCTGAGGCTTCGCGGAGTTCACGCATGAAGTCTTCTTCCTGCTGCGCCATCTGACTGTCGACATAGTCTGAGGTAACGACGATCTGTTTGCGGCGGTTTTCGCGCAACATGAACATGTCGTTGCGCAGAATGCGCTCAAAAACCGCACGCAGACCTCGGGCGCCGGTCTTCTTTTCGAGTGCGATATCGACGATGCGCTCCATGCCGCACTCTTTGAAGGTCAGCTCACAGCCGTCGAGCTCGCATAACTTGGCATACTGGCGCATTATCGCATTTTTTGGTTCGCGCAGAATGCGCATGAATTCTTTTTTGCCCAGGCCGTTGAGAGCAACCTTAACCGGCAGGCGCCCGATAAATTCAGGTATAAAGCCGTATTCCATGAAGTCTTCAGCCTCAGCCATGTGGAAAAGGCTGTAATCTGCCTTCTCTTTGGGCTGCGGATCATTATTGAAACCGATGAATGCACCTTTGCGTGTGCGCTTTTCGATGATCTTCTCAAGGCCAACAAAGGCGCCGCCGCAGATAAAGAGGATATGGCGGGTATCCATTTTCACAACCTGCTGTGAAGTCGGGTTCTTGCGACCGGCAGTAAGAGGCACATTGGCGACAGTGCCTTCGATCAGTTTGAGAAAAGCCTGTTGCACGCCTTCGCCCGAGACATCTCGCGAAATCGAGACATTGCTCGATGTTTTGGTCTTCTTGTCGATTTCGTCGAGATAAACAATACCCTTCTGGGCTTCTTCGGCTTCGTAGTTGGCGTCGATCAGCAGAGAGAGCAGAACGTTTTCGACGTCGTCACCGACATAACCGGCTTCGGTAAAGCTGGTACAGTCCCCGATGGCAAAAGGCACCTGCAGGATCTTCGAAAGAGTGCGGGCCAGCAGGGTTTTGCCGCTGCCGGTCGGGCCAAGCAGGAGAATATTGGACTTTTCAAATTCAACATCGCTGTCGTCGATCATCGAAAGAATCTTGTAGTGGTTGTAAACAGCCAGCGAGATGACCTTCTTGGCGGTTTCCTGGCCGATAACGTATTCAGAAAGTGCATCAAAAATCTTGCGCGGCGAGTATTCGCGAACGATCTTTTTGAGATCGACCTTGTTCGGCTGATCGCCCGATTTAAGCGAATTTTTTACGCTGGCATCCTTGCGCACAAAAATGTC